>JBARYO010000275.1:0-7215 GCA_049647905.1 Elainellaceae cyanobacterium
GGATGAGGTATCGCAACAGTTTTTAGACTATAGCTTCGAGCAGCGTCAGATCAGCCTCCAGCAGGGGATTGCCTTCGTTGACGGTCGATTGCCTGAGCTGCGTGAGCGGGTTGATAGTTTGCAAGAGCGCTTGGAGCAGTTTCGTCAGCAGTACAATCTCCTTGACCCAGAAACGCGGGGTGGCAATCTATCGGAATTGATCAGCTCGGTGGAACAACAGCGGCAAGATCTACAGACAGAGCTTGTGCAGGCGCGATCGCTGTTTCAAACGCTACAGGCCCAGCTTGGCACCACCCCGGCAGAGGCGATCGCCTCTGCAACCTTGAGCGAGTCGTCTCGTTATCAGTCGTTGCTCAACCAGGTTAAAGCGGTCGAAGCTCAAATTGCTGTAGAGTCTGCCCGATACCAGCCTGATAGCCCTCAGATTGCCGCGTTGTCAAACCGGCGGGACAACCTTCTGGCGCTGCTTCAAGACGAAGCAGACCAGACTCTAAACAGCCGTTTTTCATCATCGGTGGCGGATAGCAACCTGACGCCGACAACCTTGGCGCTGAATCAACAGCTCATTGATGTTGCCAATCAAATCGAAACGCTGCAGGCTCGTAGCCAATCTTTGGCCCAAGTTGAACAAGACTTAGTGCAGGAGTTTGACTTGGTTCCGGCCCTAGCCCGTGAGTACGCCGAGCTTCAGAACGAATTGAGCACAGCGACCCAAAGCTTGAACCGGTTTCTAGAAACCCGTGAACTGCTTCAGATTGATGCGGCACAAAAGTCGGTCCCGTGGGAATTGATCTCAAGTCCTCAAACTCCCAGCAAGGCTATCTCGCCCAACTTGCCACGGAACTTGGCATTGGGAAGCGTTGTCGGGCTTTTGCTGGGTATTGCGTCCGCAGTACTCATGGAAAAGCTAGATCAGGTGTTTCATTCCACTACTGATCTTAAAGCAATGACGCGATTGCCCGTCATTGGCACCATCCCCCATGTGCCTAATCTTCACCATCGAGTAGCGCCTTCAGGCGCTGTTTCAGATCCTAAGGGCAGCCATCGAGTCCGCTTCCAGGCCATGATGGCGCTAGAAGCATTTCGCTCTCTGTATACCAGTATCCGTTTTCTCGACTCTAGATCGTCAGTTGGCTCAGTTGTGATCACGTCAACTATTCCTGGAGAGGGGAAGTCGACAGTTGCGGCGGGGTTAGCGCAGGCTGCCGCTGCTATAGGACAGCGGGTTTTGCTAGTGGATGCCGATCTCAGGACACCTCAACAACATATCCGCGCAGGGCTATCAAACGATTGTGGCCTCAGCAGTCTCGTTTCAGATGGGGCCGATATCAGCGCGGCGATACAGCAATCAGCGCAGGACCCCAACTTGTTTATTCTGACCTCTGGCCCACGCCCCCCTGATGCTGGAAAGGTGTTGGCATCGCAGCAGATGCAAACTGTTATGCAGCTGCTGCATCAGACCTATGACTTTGTAGTCTATGACACGCCTCCCGCAAGTGGGTTTGCAGACAGCAGCTTGATAGTTTCCCATGTTGATGGGCTGCTCCTCACGGTTGGGCTAGGAAAGACGGAGCGTGTCCTCGTCCGGCAGTCCATAGACAAAATTAGGCTATTGCCGAATGCCCTAGTTGGGATCGTCGCCAATGGGGTAAAACCTTACACGACCCAAACGCGGCGCTACGACGGATACTATCAGCACTATCAGCAGGCCGCAGATGCCGCAGCCTATTCATCAGCGATTAGGCGAGAGGCCGATGATGCATATGCTCCGCCGTCTACTAAATCAGTAGGGAGTTCTATGGAGCAACTCACACCTGACTCAAGTTCACACATCACGCCTGCGATCGCTTCACCACTGGCCTCAGCAAAGCATAAGCCGACCGTCCAAAAGATTTCAATACCCGAGCAAACGCCGTTGGGATGGAAATGGTTTGCTGCTGTGGCAGGCGGGTTGGTGCTTTTGGGCACCGTTTCAGCGGTAGCGGTGAGCCGGATTCTCAATGGGCCGACTGCAAACAACACAGCGTCCGATCAACCAGAGCTGACAGACAACGTTGAGGAGGGGATATCAGAGGCTCCGTCCGCCAATGCGGCTACCACCCCATCGCGACCCCGTCGTGAGGCCACAAACACAGAGACAGCGGTCGGTGAATCAAGCGCAGACAAGCTGCCAGTCAGCGACACCAGCGGCCTAGCTGCCTTTGAAGAAGCGGTTCAAGTAGCACAGCAGGCTGTCACAGTAGGCGGCAAAGCCCAAACTCCCCCAGAATGGTCTCAAACCGCTGAGCTTTGGCAAAGGGCATCAGCGCTCATGTCATCTGTACCTGAAACCGAACCCCGGTTTGATGTTGCCCGCGATCGCGTTGTTCTATATCGCGGCAACAGCGAATATGCACGACAGCAAGCTCTGTCGCTGCAGCTAAGTAAGGAGCCATAAATAAACGACGCTACTTGGGGGTTCGCCCCCACCATTTACTTATGGCCAGCCACTTAAAATCCGCACGTTAGATCTTTTATCGGTGCCGTTGTCGTGGCAGACGGACGCCAAAGCGCTGTTCTACAGGTTCGCAGCCTCTGAAGACAATGAGATGGTCTAAACCGTAGCTCGTCTAACGTTCAAACGCTTCGAGCTGGTCTGCCCGGAGCCAAATATTGGGCGTCGGCACATGCCCAAACTTGACCAAGACATAATCCCCACTCTCGTCCACGATTTCGCCCTTTGTCTCAAAAATGTAGGGGGGAAGTCGCGTATCGCTAGCTTGTGCCTCTAGACTGCCCTCTAGCTTTTCGCGAACGGCGCGAACAATATCACCTTTTTTGACGGCCATAGTTGAAGTATTATCGTAAACGGCTGGACTAGTTAATTGAACTGGTTAGGGAGTTGCCACGACACGAGTGGTAATCCGCCTTTTGCGGCCTTGGCCCTTGGCTAGCCATCATAAATTGTAGCAGGCCAATGTGCCGCCCCTACTGCTAGCCCTTGCGGCCAAACAGACTAAACGGTCCCCGTTTGGAGCGTTGGCCCGAGGGAGAGCCACTAGCTTGGGGGCGAGGGGATTTTGGCTCCACTGGTGCCTGCACCGAGAGGCCAAGCTGTTTGGCGCAGGCGATCGCCATCCTGTCCTTGGGATCTAGCTTCAACGCTTGACGGCAGTAGGCTTTTGCAGCCCCAGGCAAGTTTTGGATCAGGTATGCTCGGGCCAGCAGAGCATGGTATTTGCTGAGGCTGGGATTGATCTTGATGGCGTCCCGTAGCTCTTGGATAGCGAACAGTGGATTACCCTTTTTGAGGTATTCCTGAGCTCGCAAATAGTGACGCTCCGCATAGCTGACCAGTTGGGCTCCGGACGGGGCTGGCCTGGAAGGGCGCGGCTGAGACACTCGTGGGGCTGACACCAGCCCTGTCCGCTTTTCCCGAATCATGGGCTCTCCCATTTTGAGGCGGAGATACGCCAGATTGAGCTCTGCCAGCTCCGTCGTAATAGTCTCAAACCGGGTCATCGGTTGATATTGCAGCTCCGACAGCCGACTGACGGCCTGTTCGTAAAATACATCGATATCGGCAATAGAAGTGCTCAACAAACGACGAGCTGCCTCCCCTTCAGGTGCGAATGGCTCATCTCGCGTTAGCCGACGGACGCGAAACCTCAGCATAGCGACGGTCTCAGATCGACCTTTATCCTGCTTAAGCCGCTGGTAGGCAGGATTGATTAGCTTTGCCAGCAGCTGGTTGGCCAACGTCTTCTCCTGAGTGGTATTCAGAATTTGACTGTCTGGATGCAGCTGCTTTGCAACGGTACGGTAGCGCTTCAGCACGCGGCGATCGTCAGCCAAAACCGATAGGCCCATGACAGCGTATGGGTCAGTAAATTGACCAATCCAGTCAGCGGAGAAAGCAAAATGAGGCATAGACAGCAGGAAAGGCGGATTGATTGCGGCGCGGAAAGCAAACTCAAGACAGCAAACCCAAGGCATTATCTAAGCGCAGAGATAAGCTGACTGTCTGAACTCTATCCCTCACCCCTGACACACCCCTGATGTTGGCCCGGATAGGTATGTCCTATATTTATGGAAATTATAACAACGCTGCTGATTTTTTGAAGATTGATAGCACCACTTGGACGACAGGCATAGCGCTGAGCAAATTGGGGACCAGACTGGCCTAGTTGGGGCGTTGACTCATATAGTCTCCCCAGAGTCGGGCAGCTTCGGCGCTACTGCCAGCAGTGGGAATATTTTCGTCATTACCAAACCAAATTCCGGTAGCGATCGCCTGGTTTGGGATATAGCCCACAAACCAAGAATCAATATTGTCGTTTGTTGTGCCTGTCTTCCCCGCCTCTCCAGCACCGAGGAACGCCGATTGCCCTGTGCCGTATTGAATGACACCCTGCAGCAGAGCTGTCATCTGGGATGCGATCTCTGGAGACAGCGCCGTGCGGGTAGCGCCAGGGTCATCACTGTAGCTATAGATGACGCGGCAGCTGCTGCGATCGCTGCCGTCACAGTCGCTGCCGTCAAAAACGCGCTGGATCAGGTGAGGCCGCTGATAGACACCATTGTTGGCCAGGGTTGCAAACGCTCCCGATAGTTCCAGGAGCGTAACTTCGCTTTGTCCCAAAACCAGTCCCGGCACAGCATTGAGTTCAGAGCGAATGCCCAACCGCTTTGCCATCTGAACAACGCTGTCTAGGCCAACGTCTTGCGCCACCCGTAGCGCAATAACATTTTCAGAAAGAGCCACACCATCGTATAAGTTGAGCTGCGATGCGCCCGAGCGACAGCCTTCAAAGTATTGACCTTGCCAGTCAAGGGGGGCGCAAGAGTAGGCAGTGCCGGGGGAAATACCC
Source organism: Elainellaceae cyanobacterium (assembly GCA_049647905.1). Taxonomy (GTDB): domain Bacteria; phylum Cyanobacteriota; class Cyanobacteriia; order CAKZMO01; family CAKZMO01; genus JBCCAG01. The sequence continues at coordinate 4,851 of JBARYO010000275.1, forward strand.
TGTTCCAGGGCCGCAAGATAGGCAAATATTTTGAATGTAGAGCCAGGCTGCCGCAGCGCCTGGGTGGCTCGGTTAAACTGGCTTTGCTCGAAGTTACGCCCCCCAACCAGGGCGAGCACGCCGCCAGTCTGGGTATCGAGGGTTGTAATAGCCCCTTGTGAGATGCCAAGGGATGCTCCCGATGTGGCGATGGATGTCTCCAGCGCCTCTTCTGCGATCGCCTGCCTTGCCGGAGCCAGCGTACTTTCAACAATGAAGTTTCCCTCTTGGGCCAACTCCCGGCCCAGCAGGTCTTCTAGCTCGCTGAACACCTCAGAGTAGAAGTAGGGGGCCAGCGTTCCCCGCAGCTCTTCAATGGCATCGGGGTTGATGGTGATACGCGATCGCCTGGCCTCTTGGGCCTCTCCTGGACTGACCATCCCCAACACAACCATGCGGTTGAGGACTCGATTACGGAATGCGATCGCTGTTTCGTAGTCCTGTATGGGGTTGAAGCTGTTGGGCGCGGGCAAAATTCCCACTAGGGTTGCGGCTTCTGAGAGGGTAATATCCTGGGCTGACTTGCCAAAATAGAACTGGGCTGCATCTTCGAATCCATAGTTACCGTTGCCGAGGTAAACCCGGTTGAGATACGTCAGTATCAGGTCATCTTTGCTGTAGAACGCCTCCATCTTGAGCGCTACGACGGCTTCCCGCAGCTTTCGAGATGCTGAGTCCTCTGTTCCCACATAATCGCGAAAGATGTTGCGGGCAAGCTGCTGCGTCAGGGTACTACCGCCCTCGCGAATTCCCCCTCCGGCAATATTGGTCACCAGCGCCCGTAAAATTCCCAGCGGATCTACCCCAAGATGCCAGTAGTAGCGCGAATCTTCTGAGGCCACAACGGCGTCTCTCAAATAGCGCGGATATTCCGAAAGCTGCTCTTTTTCGAGATGAGCCTGAGTCGTGGCCTGTCGCAGGGGTGTTTCACCATCACGGGCATAGACAATGACAGGGCCTTGAACCGAGAGCGGCAGCGGTCTAACAGCAAACCGCTGCCACTCCAGACCAATCCACAGCACAGCCAGAGCAGTAACGCCAGTGAAGCCATACAGCCCATATTGCACGCTGCGTATGTACCACGGCGGCGGATTTTGATACTTCAGCAGCACGGCATCGGCCAAGTCGGGCGGCCCTAACGTTAGCTGGTCCCCATGGCGCAGCGTGAGGGTTTTGATGCGTCGCTTGCCAATATAGACGCCGTTGGTCGACTTCTCATCTTGAATCGTGAAATTTGACCCCGGCTTTTTGCTATCCCGTGCCAGCGACCCATGCACCTGGCTTACGATAGGCGCTTGGACAACAATGTCACATTGCTTTGAGCTACGCCCCACGAGGTAGCGATCGCCGAGCAGCGGATAAGCCTGGGCCTGGTCCATAGTCGACTCCTGGACCAGCAAATGGGGCACCCGGGCATTGGGTTTCAGCGCTAAGCGAGAAAAGTCAACCCGATCCCGAACCGCATCAATAGCTTGGGTGAGGGTGTTGAGTAGAGTTTTAGGACGATTGGGAGGTTGAGAAGCCATAAAAGGAAGTACCGGGCGCGTACCGCTATTTTAATGGCTTAGTCCGTGCCTCGTCCCTAATGTTAGCGGCAGAGTACAAACTGTCCTAGTCATGCTGGCTTACCAGCGCCGAGTTCGCTGGATAATATCGATGACAGCAGCGCCTACCGTCGCTAGCAGCAAAATCCACAACAGCCCCCCCGGAACAAAGGTAATGAGCCCTAATCCTCGCCCAACCCAAACAAATAGCGTCAAGCTTAGGCAAATTAGAAAAGCGGTAGTTTGGGGGAGTTTTTGCAGCATAACGAGAGACCTACCACGGTAGCCTACAAAGTTTACCGCACCAGCCATAGCAATCTCGAATGAAAGTCCATTTGGCTGAGCCGAACTCAGAAAAATTTCGGAAAGCAAGGTGCTGAAATCTGCAATCTTTAGTGAACCTACCGATCTATCGCCGCTCGGTGCTGACGCTGGACAGTAAGCTTCTCGCAAACTTTATCCGAACAGGACTCGAATTCACCGAGCCTTGCCTAAGCAGTTGATAGGGTTAAGTCGTAGGGTTCTGAGTTCGATTGATTTGACACCTTCATCTTCAGAATCAAACTGGTCCAATGATGCACGGTTGCCGATTATGACAGCACTTACTGTAAATCCTGCTTCTCTCACTTCATCTGCATCTAGCTCCCCTCAGACGCCAGCCAGCTCCGCCCTCGTCAATGGCGACGTACTGCTTCAAACCCACGATCACTCCGCGTGGGGTGGGGCCGTCACAGCCCAGATGTTCCTACCGCGTCAACGCAACGCGGTCTGGGAGCAGATCA
>JBARYO010000276.1:0-2062 GCA_049647905.1 Elainellaceae cyanobacterium
CGCAGCGCAAAGCGCCCAAACGCTTGGGATAGTGCGAAGAGGGTGACCGCGAGGCCCAGGGCGATCGCCACCCAGTAGCCCTCTATGCGGCTGAGTAAGACCTGTGCTGGAATTGTCGTGAGAAACGTCACGGGGACGATAAACGTAAAGAACACCCGATAAGCTGCCGGGTAGGCGACGATGGGATATCGCCCCGCCTCCAGCAGTCCCCGCAGCACTTCCGTGACGTTGTATACCTTGACAAACCAGATGCTGGTTGCGCCCAGGATGAACCAGAGGCTGTAGAGGCTGAGAAACCCGGCCAAGAGCGGCAGCAGCGCGATGAGATACTGCTTGAGCGTCACGCCTAGCTGGGTTCCGGCATAGCCAATGATAATCAGGCCGAAGGCCATGTCTGGTAATCCCCAGGGGGAAACCATCCGCGTTGAGAGCCAAAACTGAGAGCTGATGGGCTTAAGTAGCACAAAGTCCAGCGTCCCTTGCTGCACATGGCGTACAATTCGGCTCAGATTGGGCGCTAGAACTGTAGCCGCAAACCCCTGCAGCAGCGTGAATAGCCCGAGGACAATCAGCGCTTCAGTCCAGGACCAGCCGCTGAAGGTATAGTCAGTCCTGTAGAACAGGAATAGACCGAACAGGCTACCTGCGAGCCCTCCCAAACTCGTCAAGCTAGCGATAATAAAATTGAGGCGGTATTCTAGCTCAGCGGCGATCGCGGTTCCCCAAAACAGCCACAGCACTCGGATGTAGCGGCTAGCGCGGCTCGTCAATCGATTTAGCCCATATCCTGTCTCTAGTTGTCCCGTTCCCATCGCATTCAATCCACGTGGTCGTTGCAGGTGGCTATTACAGGCTAGCCCCGTTGGCGGCAAATTTGCATTTGCCTGGATTTTGCATTTAATAACTGTGTTTTCATCGCAGGTTAGAGCTTAGACTATGCCATGGCCCCTATGTGTAAGCGAGCGACGACTCAACACAGTTCAACCGGCTCGATTCTCCTGCACTCTTATCTCCTACACTCCATGACCTGGTGGCAAAAACTTCAAGACAATTCCCTGGCCCGTCTCGGTATCGCCATTTTGGTAATACTCTACAGCATCGCGCTCAGCGCCGAATTTGTGGCACCATACGACGCCTATAGCACCCAGGCCAGCGGCTCATTTCTTCCCCCCACTCAAATCTACTGGCGATCGCCCGAGGGGCGGTTTGTTGGCCCCCATATCTATCCCACAACCCTTGGCCCAGTGGATCTAGACAGCGGCGAGCGAGAGCTAGAAACCGACTACAGCCAGCCCGCCCCGCTGCGGCTCTTCGTTACGGGCACTGAGTACCGCTATTTCCAAGTCAAGTTGCCCCTGCCGACGCAGTTTTCCTTCTCGGAACCGGAGTTTGAAGATGTTGAGCTGCTGCCCGGAATTCCTGGGCGTCGCCACTTGTTCGGCGTCGCCAATGGTGAGGATACGGCGGCCCGCATCAACCTCCTGGGGACGGACGAGCAAGCCCGCGACCAGTTTAGTCGCCTAGTCTACGGCAGCCGCATCAGCTTGAGTATCGGCCTCATTGGCATCGCAATTTCCTTTCCCTTGGGCATGTTGGTGGGGGGCATCTCGGGCTATTTTGGCGGCGCGATCGATGCCGTCTTAATGCGGATTGTAGAAGTGCTGATGACAATCCCTACCATCTACCTACTGATTGCTCTCGCTGGGATCCTACCAGCGGGACTAAGTAGCTCACAGCGATTTGCGCTTATTGTCCTGATTACGTCTTTCGTCAGCTGGTCAGGACTGGCTCGGGTGATTCGGGGACAAGTCCTTTCCATCAAGCAGCGGGCCTTCATTCGAGCTACAAAAGCCATGGGGGGGCGATCGCTCTACACCATCGTCCGCCATGTTCTGCCCCAAACGGCGACTTACGTCATTATTGCCTCGACCCTGGCCATTCCTAGCTTTATTGTGGCGGAAGCGGTGCTCAGCCTGATTGGTCTGGGCATTCAGCAGCCGGATCCCTCCTGGGGCAATATGCTATCTCTGGCCACCAACGCCTCGGTTCTGGTGCTGTACCC
>JBARYO010000277.1:0-2139 GCA_049647905.1 Elainellaceae cyanobacterium
AACCAAGTCCTTAGGGTTGCCTGGTTACGCTCTATTGTCTGCTGGGTGATCTGGCTGCTGCCGAGCTGTAAACGTCCTGGGTCTCCGTGACAAAGAAGATGGAGATCGACGTTGGGTCGCGATTGCAGGATGGCCGTGATTTGGGTGATACCATCTTGGCGAGGTTCGAGTACGGCAATCGCGGCGTCAGGGCTGATTCCCGCAATCAGGCTTTCATAGCCATCGACCCGTGGGTCTACCACAACGAGAGTAGGGCGGGGCGGCACAGGGTCTAAGCTCTGGCGATCGCCCATCTCAATGGCTGAATAACGATTAGATGAATAGGTAAACTGCGCGCCTCTTTGAAGCGCGCGATCGCATAATAGAGTTTTCATGGGAAGTTTAAATGCCCGCCGTCGGCAACGATATCTGGATTCGAGAAGACTGTGTGACACAGATCAGCAGCTTTGTTGATCTGCGTCAATCAATGCTTTTTGTATGCCCAATTCAGCCGACCAAGCGACAGCGGTATGGATAGTTTGCAGAATACTGTAGCTGCCGCTGGCCACGGAAGCTTGGCCCTTCTCTGAGTTGCCCAGGGGCCAATGTTGTCCACATTTGCTACCGTGCAGTTAGAGCATTCTCAGCCCCGTCACTGGCCATAATCGATGAGACACTTGCGTACCAAACCTCTGCTAGCTATTGGTCTCCTTGGCGTTTTGGCGGCCTGCTCCTCACCATCGTCCCCTCAACCCTCCAGCACCCAATCCCCTGCTGCCGACCCAGCGAAACCTACAGTCCAGCCCAGCGCCGCAGAGCCCAATACCGCTCCTGCCGCCGTTGCTGTAGCCCCACCTCAAAGCAGCCTTATTCCCACAGAGCCGCTGTCCCCCAGCCCCATCCGCGTCACGTTGGAGAGTTTACCCCAGCCCTACGCGACCCAAAGCGCCTCCAAATCCCCCAACGTCATCCCCGTGCCAGAAAATCCGGTGCTCCAGGTGCCAGAGGGGTTTACCGTCAACGTCTTCGCCGATAACCTGGACCGCCCCCGCTGGCTGGCGCTGACCCCCGAAGGGGACGTGCTGGTGACCGAAACGCGCCAGAATCGCATCCAGCGGCTGCAGGACAGCAACAATGACGGCGTTGCAGAAACCGAAACAACATTTGCCGATGCCAGCAACGGTCTCAATATTCCCTTCGGCATGGCTTTTGCCCAGGGCAGCTTCTTTTTGGGCAATACGGACGAGGTGCGCCGCTATTCTTACGAGGGTCAAGCGCTGCAGGGCAGGGGTGAGCAGATTGCCACACTGCCCGGCGGCGGCTATAACCAGCATTGGACCCGAAACGTGATTGCCGCCCCAGATGGCGAGAGGCTTTATGTGTCCATTGGCTCTCGATCCAATGTGAATGCCGAGCCTTTACCCCGCGCTTCGGTGCAGCAGCTGCCGCTGGATGGCGGTGGGCTAGAAACGGTGGCCTACGGTCTGCGCAACCCCGTTGGACTGGATATCCACCCGGTGACCAATGAGCTGTACACCACCGTCAACGAGCGGGATGGCATCGGCGATGACCTAGTGCCCGACTACTTCACCCGCATTCGCACTGGTGAATTCTACGGCTGGCCCTACGCTTACCTCACCCCCGATCGCCTAGACCCCCGCCAGACCCAGGGCGATCGCAGCCGCAACCCCGAGCTAGCGGCCCAGACCAAAACCCCAGACCTGCTGTTCCAATCCCATTCGGCAGCATTGGGGCTGCAGTTCTACGACGGCAGCACCTTTCCCGAGCGCTACCGAAACGGGGCGTTCGTTGCCTTTCGCGGCTCTTGGAACCGCAGCCAGGGCACCGGCTACAAGCTGGTGTATATTCCCTTCGGCCCAGACAATCGCCCCTTGGATTACTACGAGGACTTTTTGACCGGCTTTTTGGTTAACCCCGCTGGCCCAGACACCTGGGGAAGACCTGTTGGGCTGTTGGTGATGCCCGACGGCAGCCTGCTAGTCACTGAAGAGATGAACGGGCGAATTTACCGCATTCAATATGGGGGCTAGCGGGCAACCGTGACGCCGAACCGGAGGGTGAAGGGCTGAAAGTCGTTTTCAGTCACAGGGCGACCTGTGAGGACAAGCTCGTACTGGCCGGGGCGTGGAAACGTGACGT
>JBARYO010000278.1:0-9227 GCA_049647905.1 Elainellaceae cyanobacterium
GGCCAAAGCGCTCGGCATGCTCAATCAGCATGATGGACGCATTGGGCACGTCCACCCCCACCTCTACCACCGTCGTCGAGACCAAAATTTGGGTCTCGTTCTTGCGAAACTGCTGAATCACCTCGTCCTTCTCCGCCGAAGACAGGCGACCATGGAGCAGACCCACCGCGAATTCAGGAAAAATCTCCCGCAGGTGCTGATGCTCGTCAACGGCAGATTTTAGATCCAGCTTCTCCGATTCCTCCACCAAAGGCAGCACCACATACACCTGCCGCCCTTGGGCAATTTCGCGCCGCATCAGGTCATAGGCATGGGGGCGATCGCGTCCGTGCAGCAGGGTGGTCTGAATCGGCTTACGTCCTGGGGGCAGCTCGTCAATTTGGCTCACGTCTAGGTCACCATGGAGCGTCAGCGCCAGGGTGCGGGGGATGGGGGTCGCGGTCATGGTGAGCACATGGGGATTGTCTCCCTTTTGCTGCAGCCTAGCCCGCTGTGCCACCCCAAAGCGGTGCTGCTCATCAATGACCACTAGGCCCAGCCGCTGAAACTGCACCGGGTCTTCAATCAGGGCGTGGGTGCCCACCAGCAGGGGCAGCTCCCCCGTCTTCAGCTGGCTGTGGATTTCCCGCCGTTTGGCCACCCGCGTCGACCCCGTCAGCAGCTCCACGGGCAAGTGCATGCTGTTGAACCATTCCACCAGCTTGCGGTAATGCTGCTCCGCCAGCACCTCCGTCGGAGCCATAAACGCCGCCTGATACTCCGACTGAATCGCCGCCAAAATTGCCGCGATCGCCACCACGGTTTTCCCTGACCCCACGTCTCCTTGCACCAGCCGGTTCATGGGCACATTTTGCTGCAGGTCGTTCAAGATTTCTTGGACAACCCGCGCCTGTGCCCCAGTGAAGCTAAAGGGCAATACCTCATAGAACTGGTCGAGCAAGGAGCCTTTTGTTGTCAGAACCGCCGTGGTGACCACCGTCTGCTCCCGGCGGCGGTGCAGCAGCCCCAGCTGCAGGTAGAAAAATTCGTCAAACACCAGGCGGCGGCGGGCGGCCTGCAGCACCTCATCGTCTGGGGGAAAGTGGATATGGGCGATCGCCACGGGCAGGGGAACTAAATCCTGAGCCTGCCGAATCTCTTCGGGGAGGGCGTCCTGCAGCTGTACCGCTGCGGGTAGGGCAGCCACCACGGCTTTGCGCAGCAGGTCTGCCCCCACCCCTTCCGTCAAGGGATACAGCGGCACCACCCGGCCCACGCTCAGGGAGTCGATGGAGCCATTGGCATGGTCAATTACCTCAATCTGCGGGTCGTCGAGGGTTAGGCCGTATTTGTTTTCTTTCACCAAACCCGAAGCGGCCACCGTCGCCCCCGAGGGATACAGCCGCTTTTGCTGCTCCTGCCAACCCCGGTTGCTGTAGCGCTTTCCGGCGAAGAAGCGACCCAGCCTCAGGGTGCCACTGCGATCGCGGATGCGAATCTCCATGATGGTGAGTTTGGGGTTGCGGGGGCTGGTGAAGGTGGTGCAGCGGGTCACCTTGCCTACCACGGTAACGGTTTCCCCTGGGACCAACTCCTGAATCGGCACCTGCCGGGCGTAGTTGATGTAGTCGCGGGGATAGTGAAACAGCAGGTCGCGGATGGTGAATAGCCCTAGCTTGCCCAGCCGTTCGCTATTTCTAGGGCCAATGCCGGGGAGGTAGGTGACGGCTTGGTCCAGGGTGAGTTTACTGCGCTGGTGACGGTGATCGACAGGGGTGGTCCGGGGTGGGGTGGCTGTGCGCTCTGCCACCGAACTACCCTTTTCTGCGGCCTGCCGCGCCGGTTGCGATCGCCGCTCTTCTAAGGAGCGCTTTGCGTCGTGAATCACCCGCCGCGTTTCTGCGACAAGGTGCCGGCGTTGGGCAAACGATAGCTCTGAGTAGCCTGTGAATTGCTGCGATAGCGCCTGCCAGCGGGACTGGTCCCCTGAGGCCAGCGCTTCAGGAGGCTGGTCAAGCTGCCGGGTCAAAAACTCGCTAAAGCGGCACTGACGCCCTACCAGATCGTTGAATCCTTGCTCTGCTTCAATTGATAGTGCTTTTTGAACCCGCTGCCAGTCCATCGGCGTTGCCTTAGCCCAGTGATTTAGCCCAGTGATTTAACCCAATATATTAGACCAATTATCTTGCCCTAAGACGGCTCATGCCAGGCCGCCCGCCAGGCGGCTTCAGCCTCAAGGATGGTCCATTCTCGCTGATATTTCTCGTAGGTTTGACCCATCTTTTGTAGCTTGCCATGGAGGGCGCGCAGCTGCGATCGCTTCGCCGACAGGTGGGTATCGTTAAACTCTAGCTCTGACACCTGCAGTCGAACTGCCATGATGGGCGCAAGATGAACGTCTTCCTCGTCAGCCTGCACTATCAAGCTCAAGACATTGGGTGGGCCTTCTACAACTTCGGCAGAACCTGCCTTGATGACCGCTTCCAGCATCGTTTCTGGCAGCTCTTGAGGCATAATATCGGCCCCTCTCAGCAGGTCGTTGATGTCGTCTGCTAAGGTCTCAACAACATAGGCTAATGCTGATTCAAGCTGATCCTGCTGCTCTATCAATGCAGGAGGCCCCACCTTCACTGGTTCAGCTGGCGTCGAATCAGAGGATTCTGATTGGTCTACATCAGGACTGTTTGGATGGGCCGAGCCTATTGAAGCGCGCTCATCATCTACAGGTTCGTCATCTGCAGACTCATCCTCATGCCCCTGAGCGGCGCGAATCGTTAAACCTAAATCAAGTCCTACTGGGCCGGGCGGACGCGGCTTGAGCACAACCGCCTGCTCCAGCCGCTCGCTGTTGTCAGTAGGATCGGTATGCTCTTCCTGGTCTTCGACAGACTCAGGGTTGCTGTCATCAGCATCACTGTTGCCTATAACCTCATCTAGAGCCTCGTCTGTAGCTTTTCTAGAGGCTGCTGCCCTAGCTCGCTCCTCGGCCCGCTTACGCTGCCGCCGCTCCAGACTGTGACGGAGGTGGTCAGGGTCAGCAAGCTGAGCACAGCTTTGGGCGATCGCCGCCTGGATGCCCTGCTGAACTTGCTCACGATGGTCGAAGGTGAGCCTGAGAAATCGACCGGGATAACCCTGGGTACATAGCCCATAGCAGGTCGAAACGACTTGGCGGCGTAGGGACTCAACTAGGGTGAAGAGGTACTCCCGGTACGCCAAGTCCAGGTCTTGAGCCAGTTGACGGGTCGCGTCTTCCAGCGCATCTATGTTTTGCTTTAGTGTTTTTGTATCAGCCATAGCGGGCTAAATCCGCTACTTTTTACCGGTCTGTGCTGCAACTTCAGCCGCAAAATCAGACTCTTGCTTTTCGATGCCCTCACCCAGCACGAAGCGGGCAAAGCGCCGAACGGCGACCTTCTCACCGAGTTCACCAGAGGTCTTTTTGACCAGCTCATCCACCGTAATACTCTGGTCGCGAATGTAGGGCTGGTCCAGCAGCGACAGCTCCTTAAGGCGCTTGTCAATACGGCCATCGACAATCTTCTCGCGAATATTTTTGGGCTTCTTCGCCAGATCGTCGCGGCCCATTTCGATCTCTTTCTCTTTCTCAACCATAGCCTTGGGAATCTCGTCTGTGGTGACGTATTCCACGTTGGGGCAGGCCGCAATCTGCATTGCGATATTCTTGACCAGACCTTGGAAGATCTCGTTGCGGGCCACAAAGTCAGTCTGGCAGTTAACTTCAACAAGAACGCCGACGCGACCGCCCGTGTGGATGTAGCTGCCCACTAAGCCTTCTGCCGCCACCTTGCCCGACTTCTTCTCAGCGGATGAAATCCCCTTCTGGCGCAGCCATTCCGAGGCTTTCTCCATATTCCCGTCGGTTTCCTTCAGGGCTTTCTTGCAGTCCATCATCGGTGCGCCGGTTGTGTCGCGCAGCTCCTTAACCAGTTTTGCCGATATTTCAGCCATAATCCTTCAGTCCTACTCTATGCTCTGTCTGTGCTACTGGGGTTTGGTTTGGACAGCAGCGCCCAGGCTCCCTTGGCTAGATACGCCCGCGATCGCTGGGCACTGCTGTCATGTCCTTTAAGAGAGTATCAGCGCAGGGATAACTCTCGATACAATCGATGGGAAATTAGCCTTCTGCTTCGCCGCTGCTGTCATCAGCACCGCCGTCGCCATCGCCGTCACTGCCGCCACTACTGACCTCGCCAGCTACTGCGGCTTCTTCGTACTCGTCTTCTGCGCCATCGTAATCCTCGTAGTCTTGGTAGATGGCGTTGTCGTCATCGGCCTCAAGCTGACCGTGATTGCCTTCGTAAATGGCGTCGGCCAAGCGACCGATAATCAGCTTGATGGAGCGGATGGCATCGTCGTTGGCGGGGATGGGAATATCCACTACGTCAGGATCGCAGTTAGTGTCCAGCAGGGCCACGATGGGGATATCTAGCTTGGTGCATTCCTGCACAGCGTTGTATTCCCGGCGCTGGTCAACGATGACAACGATATCAGGCACCTGACGCATCAGCTTGATGCCGCCAAGGTATTTCTGCAGCTTCTCCAGCTCCCGGCGCAGCATGGAGGCTTCTTTCTTGGGCAGCAGGTCTAGCACACCAGTCTCTTCACGCCGCTCTAGCTCCTTGAGGCGCTCGATGCGGGTTTTGATTGTGGCCCAGTTGGTCAGCATACCGCCCAGCCAGCGCTGGTTAACGTAGTATGCGCCACAGCGAGACGCTTCCTGGGCAATGATGCCAGCGGCCTGGCGCTTGGTGCCGACGAACAGGACTTTTTTGCCCTTTTCGGTGGCTTCCCGCATAAATTTGTAGGCGCCTTCCATGAGCTGGGCGGTCTGCACCAGATCAATGATATGGACCCCATTACGGGAGGTATAGATGTACGGATCCATCTTGGGGTTCCAGCGGCGGGTCTGGTGGCCAAAGTGAACGCCGGATTCGAGCAGTTGGGCAAGTGAAACTACGGGCATTGGGATTGTTAACTCCTATTCGGGTTTAGCCTCCACCCAGGTGTATCTTTGGCTGTGGCTGCGGGAGCATTTGGCTTCGCTATGCGGTAGGCTAACGCTCTTTGGCTGTGGCCGCGTCGGCGATGTGTTTGGGCCGACATAAGACACCCGAAGTCCTGAGTGTGCGATTTTTTGACAACTTTTCTAGGATAGCATTTTAGGGCTCGCATTTACGGTTCTGAGCTATCACTCGCCACTAAAATTATCCACTGTGGATGTCGTTTCCTCTTGCACCGCGTCACAATTCGGCTAAGGCTTGTGCCACCATCCTGGCCAAGAGCCGATCGAGGGAAATACCAGCGGCAGCGGCCATTACTGAAATCACGCTTTTGGGCGAAAATGAGCAATACAGCCCCGCTTCTAGAAACCAAGGCTGACCTTCAGGGTCGATGCGAAAGTCGAACAGGCTGTAGTGGCGGCAGCCCATTGCCCTATGGCACTGCATTGCGGCGGACTGGACCACTGGCGTAATCGGATCATCTAGATCCACAATCCACGCTTTAGTTTTCTCCTTCGCGGTCAAGGTCAACTCCCCTGACTCGGAGCGCTTTAGCTTGTCGGCATAGCTGCGGATGGGGCGATCGCTGGTGTTCACGGGGTATTCCTCCAAGGGCAACCCGATTAGATCATGGCCCTGCTGGAGAATCCCGCACCGGACCTCCCGACCCGGTTCAATGAAGGCTTCCACTAGCACCTCATCGGAATGCTCAAACGCTGCCGCCAAGGCATCCCCATAGCCAGCGGTCTGCTTGACAAACGCCACGCCCAGGGAATTGTCGGCGCTGGCGGGCTTGATGACCACGGGAGGATGGGTCGACGGGGTGTCCCCCGGTCGCAGCAGTTCCCCATTGGGCACCTTGACACCGGCTGCAGCCACGATCGCTTTTGCCTGATGCTTGTGGGCCGTCAGCGCCATCAGCTCGGCGCGGTTGCCCACATAGGGAATGCCTAGTAAGTCAAATAGGCTGCGGTATTGGGTCATACCGGGGAGGCAGAACAGTTGGGGCAGCACTACATCTATCGCCTTAGCCTGGACGGTGGCGATCGCCGCTGATATCGCCATAGGCCGAGCTGCCGCGATATCAGCGACACTGAGAGATCTAGGAAAGCGCCACTGGCGATCTGGGGTGATGTAGGCGATATGAGAGCTGTAGCGCTGAGACTTGGCGATCGCCGTGAGGCAACCCTGGGCGTAGAGGCGAGACAGATCGCAGTGGAACTCGTCCTGGGCCGAGCCCACCAGATGGAGGATACGATGCACCAGCATAGTTAATCCCCTCCCTGCTCCACAAGCTTACCGATGTTGAAATCAATTTTTACCCAGCTCTTGATCTGACGCAAATTGTCCAGGAGCAGCAGCGTAATTTGCCAGTGGGGCACCATCAAAAACGGTAGTGGATCCTGCCACTGAAACAGGGCATCGGTGCCCTTGGCGATGGTCTGCAACCGCGCCGTGAGATCTGACCAGGATCTGACCCCTGTCAGCCGCCAGATCTCATGGTAGAGCCAATAGGTGGGCCGACTGCTGGGCAGCGGGGTGATGGGAGCGCCAAGCTCGCTATCTGTGAGATAGGCCTCTGCCACGTCGGGGTGATTGTAGAACATGGTGATGGCGGAGTGAGTTCGGGGGTTGCATTCAATGGGGTACACCGTGCCATCAGGGGTCTGAATGAAATCAAAGGAAATCTGCCCCGTCAGATTGAGCGCTTGGGCAAAGGTCTCTACCCAGGCATAGATCTCGGGCTTATCCACATGGGCATAGTTCACCTGAAATGGCGAGGACTCAGAGCAGCAGTGCAGCCGAATTTTCCCTTGGCGCACTGTGCTGTGGGTGCAGTATTCCTGGCCAGCAATAAATTCCTGCATCACCCAGGGATTGGCCTCGCTGATAGGACGGGATTTGACATAGGCGTCCATATCGAGGAACGGCAGGCGGGTCATATCCAGTCGTGATACCGAATCGTAGCGGAGGCTCTTGAGTAGATATGTGCTGCCGTCGGTTTGAAAATCAAAATCTAGGATCTGCTGCGGAGCCGTGATGCGAAACACCTTGGGGGCTGATAGCCCCAGGGATCGCGCGGTTTCGCAGAGCCTAAACTTGTCGTCTAGCATGGCGACGGTATCTGGGGATCCCTGGATGACTTGGCAATGGGGTGCTAATGCCTCTCCGGCAATTGCATCATAGGCGCTCGCGACCGGACTAGAGACGGGGATGAACGCGTCAATTTTTTCCTGCTGAACAAGGTCTAGCAATGCCGCCACGTAACCGTCAGCGTCCTCCTCTGGTGCAGAAACGGTGTAAAACCGATCCACGGCATTGGAAAATCGGTGCCCCGACAGCCAATATTTGTGGGTCTCGACTAAGACCACTGAATATCCAGCGGCATAAAAACAGCGGGCCAGCTGCAGGGCTTTGGTCATTTTCCCCCCTGTCAGCAAAATACGCTGGGGGCGGACGGTGTTGCGTTGTTTAGCGGGTCTGATTCGGCTCCAAACTAGAGCCGGAAGCACAATGGCCAGATTGAGCGGCAGAGCGACCAGGAGCAACGCCAGGGCGGCAAGGGTTTGCAGCAGGGCAGTTAGAATAGACAACGGCGATCGCATCAAGGCTTACGGCGAATTAGGGTGAGGCCATCTCGCAAGGGCAATAGCACCTGCTCTACCCGCCCGTCGGCAGCAACCATACGGTTGAACTCGGCGATCGCTGCGCCATTAGCGGTTTGCTGATCTGCGGGTAAATAGGGCTGGCCTTGCAGCAGGGTATTGTCGACGGCGATGATGCCACCGGGTGCAATCAATTCCCCATCGATTAGGGCGTTGAAGTAGGCAATGTACTCTCGCTTGTCCGCGTCGAGAAAGGCCAAGTCGAAGGGCTGCTGAGCTGCCACGAGCCGCTCTAAAGTCTGGAGTGCTGGAGCCACCTCAATCTGAATTTTGTGGCCATGGGGAGAGGCCATAAAGCAATCGCGGGCAAAGCCAGCCACGTAGGCATCCACTTCACAGGCGACAACGCGGCCCGCCTCGGGCAGGGCTTCCGCCATCGCCAAGGCCGAATAGCCGGTAAACATCCCCACCTCTAAAACGCGCGTTGCTTGGGTTATGTGGACCAGCAGCTTTAGGACTTGGCCCTCAATATGGCCGGAGAGCATTTCCTGCTCTAGATGTCTCACCGTCTCTTGATCAGAGAAGCGCTGGCTCCAGTCTTCAGCCGCCGTCTTGCGGGCCAGGCTTGCTAGGGCGTCAGACTCGGGTGTGGTGCAGCTCTCTAGGTAGGGATCTAGGCCCGCTGCTAGGGCATAGACCTGCTTGAGCGCATGTCTCAGTGGCGCTGACGCTTCGGTTTGGGCTAAGGCGATCGCGTCACCGAGCTGCTGCACCATAATGCCCAAAGGGGTTACGGGCCGAGCTGATGAACCTGCTGTTGTTGGCCCGCCTTCGGTAGATGAATTCTGGAGTTTGGTTTGAACCATCGATTGATCAACATGAACGGGACGTAATGTTAGAGATACCCATAGTTAGAGATACCCATAATATTGATAACTCACTCAGCAGCTGCGGCTGGTCGAGGCCGTACGAGGGTATCTAATATGAGAGCGCTAGTGGGGTAGTGTAACAGAGGATTAAGAGCCCTTGAACGAATTACGTTATTTACAGGTAGAGGTTCTCTTTCGGCAGCGACAATCACTGGTTGCCGGTGGTGCTGATTCGGGGCATAAACGTTGTACGGGCTACAGCGCCAATGGGAACCTCACCTGACACCATGCCGCGATGCAGCACCCGCTCCCCCACAACGCAGGAATGATCGGCGCGGTGCATTGTGCAGCGGTCGTCCCAAATCACGACATCGCCGGGCTGCCACTGGTGGCGGTAGAGCCTGTAGGGGCGAATTGAATGCTGGTACAGTAGGCGAATTGCCCGCCGCCCCTCAGCAGGGCTGAGCCCTGATATGGCTTGGCAGCGCTCTGGCGTCGATAGATACAGCGCGGTACGGCCTGAGATGGGATGTTGTCGAAATAGCGGATGCCAGCTCTGTTGCTCTTCATCTGCATCCAGCGTTAACCCGGTAACGCTATGCAGCACCTGCGCCCGTGACAGCCGCACTTTGATGCTGTTTGGCAAAGCCTCAAACGCGTGGTACTGGTTCGAAAACAGCGTCTCGCCACCGGACTGGGGCAGCGTGACGGCCCGCAGTGCGGTGTAGGCCGGGGGCTGACGGACATAG
>JBARYO010000279.1:0-3111 GCA_049647905.1 Elainellaceae cyanobacterium
GCTCAGAACTTTCCAGAAAGCCATTGTGCAACGCCCAGGGACGGCCCACCCAGCCCGAGGGTAACGGGGGGTCAGTGGTTAGCTGTAGCCGAGGGTCTGAGGCTTGGGCCTGGGTGACCAAATTCCCTGTCCCGTCGGTGGAGCGGCTATCCACTACGATCACTTCCCGTAGCTCCTCCCCTTGCTGCGCCAGTCCAGCTAGGCAGGGACTTAGCCGCTCGACCTCGTTCAAGGTCGGCACCACAACGCTAACGCTACCCGCTAGGTCTGGCGCAGAGGACTGCGGGGAGAGTGGCGGCAGGCGTCCCGGCCCGTCTAAGAGGCGAGACAGCAGCACCGCCGCCATCGGCACTTGGACTAACATCAAAACCAGTCCAAGCGCACCCAGCCAGACCGGGCCATCCAATGCAGTGCTGCCCAATACAACCGCATCCGCCAATAGACTCACTGACCGCTGCCCATGCCCACCGGTGTCGCCGTGGGTGAAATTCGGCTATCGGACTCCAGCGCAACATCCGCTGGAGTATTTAAGCGGGCCTGTCGCCAAAACAGCACTGCCGGAACCACTCCCAGGACAATGCCCAACAAAATAGGCACCCAAAAGCCTGCTGCCATACTCATAACCATAGCGAAGCTAAAGTTGCCGAGGTAAACCAACAGGGGCAGGGTGAGCTGATCTTGGTGTTGGACTGGAACACGGTTGCGCCAGAGCAAGGCAGCAATGCCGATGAAGACAATGCCAGTTCCCAGCCAGCCCGCGAAGTTCTTGTAGGGCATGCCGAAGAAAGGACCGGGCTGATGCCAGTACCAAAAGGGCATTTCGGTTTGACTCATAGCGGGATCTAGTACGAAGTCCCAGGAGGTCAGCAGTAACGACCCCAAGAAAATTGCCCCAAGCTGGCGAAGCCAGAATCCGCCAGTTGTGGTGGAACGCGATGCCAACCCAGAGCGGGCCAAAAGATAAGCCGATAGCCCCAGGTAAAACCACGACAGCGGAATAGTAAACGGAACCCGACCGGCAATTTTATATCCCAAGCCGCTGAGGTAGCTGTACTCCCCAAAGGGAAACCCAGTACCGGTACCCAAAAGCTCGCTACCTAAAGAAATAGCGATCGCCGGCAGCATAAAAGCCAGCCAGCCCCAGAGCCCTAGGGTTCGATACGCATAGATACTGACCGCTATTGCCCCAAGCACGATGTAGACCACGCCACCACCGGCCATGCTCCAGCGAAACATTGATTCACCAGCAGGTAGATACTGGAGAAACTCGGGGTTGGGCATCACCAAAAGCAGGCCCGCCAGACCAAACACCATGGCCACTAGATGGCCAATTAAACAGGCACGTTCAGCAATAATTAGCTGCTTCATTACGATTCCTTAGAAACATGGCCAGGGCAGCATTATATCGCTACTCACGTTATTAAGTAATATTAAGCGATTTTGGTCCGATCGTTGGCTCTCTCGACAGCGATCGCTAGTAAGGAAGGAGGCCGGGCATGGTACAGTACGCCATGTTAATGGCAAGCAATGCGACATGTAATAGGTAGAGAGGTTGAATGACTGACGCTGCTGGGGGATTTGGGGCAATCGTGTTTATCGTGCTGATGGCCATTGTCTTGGCCGTGCTCGCCGGTTTGGCTTTAGTCGAGCTGCAGTATCGTCGTCGCCCGGGTAATCAGCTCGCGATGACCCTGGGCACCTGGGAGCTACCGGTCTATGAACCAGACCACTATACGCTTGTGGGCAAGCTAGAGCTGCAAAACCAGACCCGCACTTTGGAGATTTTTGTGCCTCAGGTCTCGGCAGAAGCGACCCTGCTCTCCTCGTCTGACCTCAGTGACGTCACGACCCAAATTACCATTCAGCCTGATCATGCAGATGCCGAAGCCCGCCCCGACGGCTACTGGTTTGCCTACATCGTTAAGGTGGGAAAGTCTACCGGGGTTACCATCACGGTCGATATCCACGGCCATGAGCTGCGATCGCTCAAATCAGCGTGGGTCAAGATTAGCTACATGACCTATGGCCCCCAGGGCCGGATTCCTAAGACGCGCCACGTGGTTGTCCCACTCGCCTTCCCCGATCGAAATCAGCCCCTATCCTCGCGGGTCACGCCTGCGGGTGAGGTGTTTCCCATCCCAACGCATTTGCTTTCACCGCTTGATGACCCGGTGGAGGTCATCAAGCGCTACGTGACCCCCCACGCCAAACCCAATGATATCGTTACCATCGGTGAAACCCCACTGGCGATTATGCAAGAGCAGATGCGCCATCCCAGCACCATTAAGCCAGGGTGGTTGGCGAAGCGACTTTGTTATTACTTTATGCCCACCTCTAGCCTGGCAACGGCCTGCGGTCTGCAAACGCTTGTCGATGTTGTGGGCGCATGGCGGGTATTAGGGGCCTTTATTGGTGGCGCAATCCTGAAGGTCTTTGGCAGCCCCGGCGGATTTTACCGCTTGGCGGGAGACCAGGCTCGACTGATTGATGACGTGACAGGAACGCTGCCGCCCTACGATCAATTCGTTGTGCTGGGGCCAAAGAATCCCCAGGGCATCGTGGACCAGATCAAGCAGGAAACTGGACTATCGGCGGCCATTGTTGATGTGAACGATTTACGGGCGGTCAAAGTGCTGGCGGCAACAGCTGAGCTATCCCACGCCCTGCTGAAGCAGGCCCTGATGGCGAACCCGGCAGGCAACGCCGACGAGCAGACCCCGATTGTTTTAATTCGACCTAAGGCGTGACCTGCACCTGTTCAACCACCCTTCTCATGCAAGCTTGAAACAAGCGATCGTTTAGAGCTTTTCTGCTCTGACGCTACTTTTGTCCTTACGACACCCCTGATATATCTGCTAGTGCCTTTGCATATTGATTGAGATTCTCGCGTAGAGCTTCTAAGTCGCGCCGCAGCTTTGATTCCTGCTCCCAAGATTTCTCGTGATCTTGAGGACTTACTCCATCTGGTCGCGCTGCCTCCCACCGCTGCAAAGCAGGATGCCACGTTGCCAAGAAGGGACGAAGGCCATTGTTCAAGACAGCGATCGCAATACCGCCCACCGAATCATGCGATGCTCCAACACCCGGCCCGGCCTTGCGTAAGATTTTGCG
>JBARYO010000280.1:0-2361 GCA_049647905.1 Elainellaceae cyanobacterium
ATCGACCTCCATACCCAGGCCACGGGCAGCCGCCCCCTTGGCTTTTACCAAGGCCGCCTCGGCCCCAACACCCGGCGTCTGGTGGTGGAAGAGGGCGGATTTCTCTACGACGCCGACAGCTACGCCGACGACCTGCCCTACTGGAATTACGACTGCGATCGCCCCCATTTGGTCATTCCCTACACCCTCGACAACAACGACATGCGGTTTGCCACCCCCCAGGGGTTCAACTCGGGGGAGCAGTTCTTCACCTACCTGCGGGACGCCTTTGATGTGCTTTACGAAGAAGGGAAAACTGCCCCCAAAATGATGAGCGTCGGCCTTCACTGTCGGCTGTCCGGTCGCCCTGGTCGCGCCGCTGCCCTAGCCCGGTTCCTCGACTACGTTCAGGGCCATGACAAGGTGTGGATCTGCCGTCGCGTGGAGATTGCCCGTCACTGGCACAAGCACCATCCGCCCGACGCAAACCGCTAAAGCACCCCAGCAATTTCCCAGAGAGCAGACTTAGGTATGCGCGACTATAGGATTAGATCCATGACCCGCTCCGAGGCGGATATTGCCATTGGCTGGGCCGCAGCAGAGGGCTGGAATCCGGGGCTCCATGACGGGGACTGCTTTTATCAGGCGGACCCGACGGGATTTTTAATAGGGCTGGTGAGGGATGAGCCGGTGGCCACGCTGTCGGCGGTGCGCTACGGCGAATCCTTCGGCTTTATTGGGTTTTACATTGTTAAGCCAGAGTGCCGGGGGCGGGGGTATGGGCTGCAGATTTGGCAGGCGGGGCTAGCGCATTTGGGCGATCGCACCGTTGGTCTAGATGGAGTGGTGGCGCAGCAGGAAAACTACCAGCGGTCTGGGTTTGCGCTGGCCCACCAAAATAGGCGCTACCAAGGGACCGGCGGCGGGGTATTTCCGGTGGATTTGGGCGTGGTGCCGCTGTCGGTGATGCCCTTTGAGCCGGTGAATGCCTACGATAGGCGCTTCTTTCCAGGGGAGCGGGGGGCGTTTCTGCGCTGCTGGATCAACCAGCCGGATTGCACGGCGCTAGGGGTGGTGCGCGATGACGCCTTAATGGGCTATGGCGTGGTGCGGCAGTGCCGCTCGGGATACAAAATCGGTCCGCTGTTTGCCGATACCCCAGAGGTGGCCGATTGCCTATTCTCAGCGCTGCGATCGCAAGTCCCTGTTGATGAGCCCCTCGTTTTAGATATCCCTGCGGTCAATCCGGCGGCGGTGGAGCTGGCTGACCGCTATGGCATGACGATGGTGTTTGAGACAGCGCGGATGTATATTGGCCCTGCCCCAGTGTTGCCCATGGACCGACTCTTTGGAATAACAACATTTGAGCTGGGATAATTTGGGTTGGCAGTAACGGCGGTAACGCGATCGCAGCACCTTCTCTATTAAGATGAGCTTTGACGAGAAGGAGAACTGTATGGCCGAAGACGAGTCAAAAGTTGTGTTTATCTGCGGGTCTGCTCTGCAGGGTCAGCCCGACCACGACAACCTCCAGTCCGCCACCTTTATGGGCGAAGCCAAAACTACCCCAAGCTATCGCCTTCATGCCGTCAAGGACGGCTGGCATCCGGGCATCTATAGCGTAGAGTCTGGCGGTATCTCCATCCCCGGTGAACTCTACCGCCTCACCGCCGAGCAATACAGCTACCTACTGGCCAACGAACCACCCCATATGTATCCCGCTGAAGTCTCCTTGAACGATGGGAGGACGGCGATCGCCATGCTTTACCCCCAATCTCTGATTGAAGAGGGCGGCTGGCCCGATATTTCAGATTGTGGTGGCTGGGCTGCCTACAAGGCTCAACAGGGTTGACGCTGGATTACTTAGGATGGGGCCTATCCTGAATTTGCTTCTATCCAGGCCCGAATTTCTGCCAAAACACTGCCTATATTGTATTGAGCAGCCCCTTCTCGAAAGCGCAAGAAGCTGACGCCGAGGGCCTCTAGCCTTCTTTGCCTGATGGCGTCGCGGGCCTGGGCTTCTGGGCTGTCGTGGGAGGAGCCGTCAATCTCGATGGCGAGGGTGAGCGCTTTGCAGTAAAAGTCCACGATGAAGTGGTTAATAGGGCGCTGGCGATCGAAGTCGTAGCCCAGCATCTGTTTACCTTTGAGGTGTTTCCATAAATGGCGTTCTCCTGGAGTCATCCGCTTACGGAGCTGGCGAGCCCGTTCTTTGAGAATGGGATTGTAAGGGATGATGGGGTAGCGCATTGGGTAGGCGATCGCGGTGGGGATGATGGTTAGGGTGCCCGCCCGGTCGCTTATCCACCCCGTTGCCCCTCCCAGGAGGGGAAGTGTTTTGGTCTTCGCTTAGGCATTTTGCGCTCTTCACGATACCTGTAG
>JBARYO010000281.1:0-2731 GCA_049647905.1 Elainellaceae cyanobacterium
TGCAGCCGCTCGGAATCAATACCGGCCTCGTAGAAGAGGGCCTCAGCAAATTCTCGATTCGTACCTGAAGAAACCCAAATGGGCAACGTGGGGTGCTCTTGGGCAAACCGGGCTGCAAACCGTTCTCGGGCGATTGTCCCGCCCAAAACCAAAATGGCATCTGGCTTGCGAACGTAGTGCTGGAACCCTCGGTATCCTACCCCCGCAATCATCAGCAGCAAAAACAGCTGCGTTATGCATCCTATCGACTTTAAGACGATCACTGCGTTGTTCTCAATGTCCTACAGCGTATTTTGCATGGCGTATTTCGTGCCTCTAGTCTAGCGAAGACGCGACACCCCATTCCGGACTATCTTGCGCGGCAGCGATTAGTCGTCAACACGGCAGGAAGCCTCGGAGGGAAAGCAAGTAGACGTTACAATAGCAAGGATCGTAGCTGACCTGCATTGTGCTGTTAGGTGATCGCAGCCCCAGGCGCAGCCTCAGCTGATTGCGCTATTGTGAGTTACGGTTTGCCTACGATTCGCGGATTATTGTTTGGAGGATACGGTTGAAGAATCCACAGTCCCAAAGTATTGCTACCATTGCGATCGCCCTGCTTGCTTTCGTTGCTGTCGTCATTGGCCTCAATTCGTTTGTCGTTGTCAATCCGGGGCAGGCCGGTGTGGTCAGCGTCTTGGGCAAGGCTCAAAATCTACCGCTACTTGAGGGCATTCACTTCAAGCCGCCCTTAATCTCAGCGGTAGATGTCTATGACGTCACGGTACAGAAGTTTGAGGTGCCGGCAGAGAGTGCGACTCGGGACTTGCAGAGTCTCAAAGCAAGTTTTGCGATTAACTTCCGTCTGGACCCCGCCCGCGTCGTCGAGATTCGACGCACCCAGGGCACCCTGGGCAATCTAGTTTCCAAGGTCATTGCACCCCAAACGCAAGAGTCTTTTAAGATTGCCGCCGCGCGGCGCACCATTGAAGAGTCCATTACAAAGCGCTCAGAGCTGAAGCAAGATTTCGATTTGGCCTTGGGCGAACGGCTAGAGAAATACGGCGTTGTCGTGCTGGATACCAGCATCATCGACTTGAACTTCTCCAGAGAGTTTGCCAAGTCTGTTGAAGACAAGCAAATTGCCGAGCAGCGAGCCCGGCGAGCCGTCTACATTGCTCAAGAGGCTTCTCAGAAAGCGCAGGCCGAAGTGAACCGCGCCAAGGGCAAGGCCGAAGCGCAGCGACTGCTAGCGGAGACCCTCAAGGCTCAAGGTGGAGGGCTGGTGCTGCAAAAAGAAGCCATCGAAGCCTGGCGAGAAGGTGGCGCTCAGATGCCAGAGGTGCTGGTCATGAGCGGCAATAGCTCAGCAGCGGTTCCCTTCTTGTTCGACCTGCAAAACGGTGCACAGCGCGATGCCTCCTAAAGGGCAAAGCCTATCGATATAGCGCCCCTGGGCCAATAGCTACGGGCAGGTGAAGCGATCGCTGAGGTTACGGGAGGTGCCGAACGCCCCCGTCTCGGCGGTCCAGCCTGTTCTACCGCCAAAGGGAATCTGGACCCAGATGCGCCTTGGCTGCACTGCACCTGGGCTGTCGCCCACGATGCGGACCGTCTGACCGCCACGCAGCTCACCAATGGCGCGAGCATTCAAGGATGCCCCATCACGCACCGTTAGAAATGAGACGTTGACCCTGGCGCATTGAGCCTGTGGCTCGGGGTCAGGGTCGCCGCCAACACACCCCTTGAGGTGACGAGCAATCACATATCCCAAGGTGCTGTTGGCGCTGGGGACAATCACTTCCACAAATCCTTCTTCAATGACGAACCCACCGCCTGACGTTCGCTCAACCAAAAACAAGTTGGTATCGCTTTCAATCGTGGCTCGGCTGGCGCTGTTATCGCCAACGGACGGTTGTGAATAAACATCGAGACGGCGGTTGGGGCGGCGACAGAACGGTGTTGGTGACGCCTGAGCCAATAAGGATGGCGTGGTGTCTGCGGATGACTGGGTTCGCTCCTCCTCAACTTGGGCTATTGCGGCGGATGGCCCAAAATTGCTCATGGCCGCCAGGATGGCGACGGTCAAGCCTGATTGGATGAGATTCATGCGTCTTCCTTTTGGTCGAAACAAAATTGCCACGCCTATCGTACACCAGCGGTTAGCGCAGTGATCCACATCTCAACGAACCGTTGTTAGACCCAGAGAGCCATCCCCGAAGACCGTCGCTATTGAGGGTATGAAGCCGCTACTCTCGCAATCGACCCAACAGCTCGGCAAAATTGCAGGGGCGGTGACGAGCATCTAGCTGAAGTCGCAAAATCTTGTCCCATGCAGTGCGACAAGCGCCGGATGATCCCGGCAGGCAAAAGATATAGGTGCCGTTGGCGACCCCAGCAAGGGCGCGGGATTGAACGGTTGAGGTGCCAATCTCTTCGTAAGACAGTTGGCGAAATAGCTCCCCAAATCCAGCAATCGTCTTATCAAGCAGGGGGGCGATCGCTTCCGGTGTTCCGTCTCGCCCCGTCAGCCCAGTGCCGCCTGTGGTTAACACGACCTGGGTGGAGGCATCTGCAATCCAGTGGGAGATAATCGCCCGAATATCATAGATATTGTCGGGGACAATTTGTCGCTCAGCTAGATGATGACCCGCCGACTGCAGCTGTGTCATCAAATAGGCCCCGGACCTATCCGTGTCTACGGTACGAGAGTCAGAAATGGTGAGAACCGCGATGCTTAAGGGAATAAACC
>JBARYO010000282.1:0-3750 GCA_049647905.1 Elainellaceae cyanobacterium
AAACAGACCTGTACGGGTTCCCACGGTGGGCTGTACTTGATGGCATTGTCCAGCAGGTTCACCACCACACGATAAAAGCGGGGCTCGTCTAAAGTGACCAGCAGCTGGTCCGGTCCGCTATAGGATAGCGCCACGTTCTTTTTGCTGGCAATGGGGTCCAAATTGACCCAAGCCGCCTGAATCAGCTCTGGTAAGTCTATGGCCGTGGGCTCCAGGCAACGCTCCGATTCCCCCTCTAGGCGGCTCAGCTCTAGGAGATCCTGCACGATTTGGCTCAGTCGGGTGGTCTGGCTGATAAGGCGGTCGGCCCAGCCCTGCAGTGAGGGATCGAGCCGCATTTGTAGGGTCTCTGCCACCAGGCGAATGGAGGTCAGGGGTGTTTTAAGCTCATGGGCCACGTCAGAGACCCAGCGATCGCACTGCTGCTGGAGGTTGACCATCGCCTGCTGGTTCTCAAGAAAAACGCCCACGTGACCATTCGGTAGCGGTACGGAAAATCCTTTCAGGGCATAAAAGCGCTGCTGCTTCACCTCCGAGGGGTCAGCGTTGACGGGGAAAAAGGTCCAGCTGCGCTGGCGAGGCTTTTGAGCTTTTCGGGTCTTGTCAATCAGGCTATCCAGCTCGTAGGAGCGCACCAGCTCTAGCAGCAGCCGAGGCTGTGAGCTATTGTCCGGGGGGATGGCCAACAGCTTGCGAGCTTGGGAGTTGCACCACAGGAGGCGATTCTCGTCGTCGGTTTGCAGATAACCCATCGGCGATAGGTTAAGAATTTGTCGATACAGCTCCAGGCGCTCTTCATACTGCTGCTGAATTTTTTGCTGATAGGTGACCGCTGAGGAGAGCTGCGACGTGACGGAAAAGGGGACGACGCTGCTATCGGGCTTGAGGTTCTCTAACAACGACTTCAGGCGGCGATCGGCCTTAGCCTGCTGCCATTTCAGCAGCAGGCCACCAACACATAGACCCAGTAAAAATCCGATTATGCCCACGGGTTTCGCTGCTGCAACATCTCTACGCTAATCCGGTAATGTGACCTTGTGACAGGGCGATGGTCTGTAAGGCTCCTGTGATCATGCTACTGTGCGATGCCTTACGCTGGCCTATTGCGCCAGGGCACAGCCGTCTTTACGCGGGTCAGATCCAGCTACCCGGACGCCGGTAGCGCCGTCAATCCAAATCCCCTGCCCGCCTCCCAGGGGCATGAGTGCCGTCTGCACCTGATGTCCTAGCGCCACGAGCCCGCGGCTGGTTTCCGGCGAGATGCCTGCTTCCAGCTGGCAGATGGGGCCGCTGCCGGTAAACACACGGGGGCAGTCAAGCGCGGTCTGGATGTCCATGCCGTAGTCTAGTAGGTTTGTCAGCAGCATGGCATGGCCCATGGGCTGAAACTCTCCTCCCATGACGCCGAAGGGCATGACAGCCTGCCCCGCTTTGAAGAGCATACCGGGAATGATCGTATGTAGGGGGCGCTTCCCTGGGGCGATCGCATTGGGGTGACCCGGATCCAGGCAAAACCCTGCCCCGCGACTTTGGAACACAACGCCGGTCTGGGGGCACATGAGGCCGCTGCCAAAGGAATGGTAGACGGAGTTGATGAAGCTGATGGCATTGCCCTCGCTATCTACCACGCAGAGGTACACCGTGTCGGGATGGGCGGGGAACTGGGAGGGCGGGAGAGCGCCCATCGCCTTGTCTAGGGAAATGTGCTGGCGCTGCTGGTCAGCGTAGGCCCTGGAGAGCAGCTGCGCCACAGGGACGCTAGCCTTGGCTGGGTCAGCAATATACAGATCGCGATCGCGGTAGGCCAGTCGAGCAACGTCTGCCATCAGGTGATAGCGCTCTGGGCCATAGGGATCCAATGCTGCGAGGTCAAACCCCTGCAGCAGGTTGAGCATCAGCAGGGCCAC
This sequence comes from Elainellaceae cyanobacterium, assembly GCA_049647905.1. Classification (GTDB taxonomy): domain Bacteria; phylum Cyanobacteriota; class Cyanobacteriia; order CAKZMO01; family CAKZMO01; genus JBCCAG01. The sequence goes on from JBARYO010000282.1 coordinate 1,908, forward strand.
CAGCCCTTGGCCGTTGGGGGGGCATTCAAAGACGCGGTAGCCCCGGTAGTCAGCGCTAATAGGGACGACGTAGTCGCTAGCGGTGGCGGCAAAGTCTTCCAGGGTCTGCAGCCCTCCCAAACCCCGCAGATAGCTCACCATCTGCTGCGCGAGTTCTCCGGTGTAAAAGGCGTCGCGGCCCCCTTGGGCGATCGCCGCTAGGGTGTTGGCCAGCAGCGGCTGTCGGTGCAGCTGGCCCGCTTGGGGTGGCGTTCCCCCCGGCAGAAACGTCTGCGTTGCCGCTGGGCTCTGCTGCAGCGCCTGCACCGATGCTTCCCAATCTGCCGCCACCCGAGGGTAAACGGGATACCCGCCCTGGGCTTTGTCAATGGCAGGCTGCAACAGCGCCTTGAGAGGGAGACGGCCATAGTCTGCAGATAGACTACACCAAGCATCCACTGCCCCAGGAATAGTCACGGCATGGGGGCTGTGGCGCTCAATGCGATCTAGTCCCTTTTGCGTGAAGTATTCCAAGCTGGCGGCGGCAGGCGATCGCCCAGAGCCATTCAGGGCAACCACCTCCCCAGATCTCGGCCCAGATGCCGGGGCGTAGAGCGCAAAGCAGTCTCCCCCAATACCGGTCGATTGGGGTTCAACCACGCACAGCATGGCCGAGGCGGCGATCGCCGCATCTACGGCATTGCCCCCTGCATTCAGGATTTCGATTGCCGTGAGGGTGGCCTGGGGGTGGGACGTGGCGGCGACGCCTCGGGTCCCGTAGACGGGTGAGCGGCCAGGAAGGTGAAAGTTGCGCACGATGGTTGGGTTGGGTTGCTAGTGCTGATGGTCAAATCCACGCTTAACCTAGCATCACCGCTGACGAAATTCCATGCTCCTGAAATTTCATGGACTATCGCTCACGGAATTCCACGACATCCTCGCGAATAGTAACGTCATAGTCTCTGAAGAAGTCCTGACCCAGCAGCCCTACGCTTAGGTCAGGGCCAGCGATCGCCACCAGCAGCTCCCCCGCTTCGACCCCAGACACCTCTAGCGACGTGACGTAGCCCAGCTGAAACGGAACATCACTGGCGCTGGCTGTCGCCACCTTCGCCTCCCCCACTGAATCTACGTTCAGCGCTTGGGCCATGGCTTGTGTAATCACAGTGCCGCTCGCGCCGGTATCCACAATCATTTCAAAGGGCTGGTTGCCGTTGAACGTGGCCAAGATCACCGGGGTTCCGCCAGCGCGGCGCACAATGGGCGCTTGATACCGCTGTTGCCCCCCCGCTGAGGTGGTGGTGGATGGGGCCGTAGTGGACTGGGGTCGGGGTGTTGATGGGGGCGCTGTCGCTGCCGATGTCACGGAATCAGCTTCTGCGGCATCAATTTCTTCGCCATCGGGAGATAGGCGCACCACCCGACCCGGGGCAACGTCGGGAATGGGGATGTCTGCCTGCTGCTGGGCGTAGGCCAAGTTGCGGCGGTAGTCCGTCAGCTTTTGCGCCGCCGCCCCATAGTTGGGGTCCGCTTCGGGAACACCCTCCAGCAGGGCGATCGCCTGCTGCCAGCGACTGGCCACAAGCCGCCAGTCGTCTTTCGACCGCGCGGATTGACTCAGTGAGACCGCGCCAGACGCCCGGTCAACGGCATCCGTATAGGCAGCCCCAGATTGGTCTTCAGCAGGAGCTGGTACGCCATTGGAACTGGCTGGGGCTGGGGGGGCTGGGGCTGGAGGAGACGTTGAGCTGGCCGAGGGTTCGGCGGTGTCTGGCCCAGCAGCGGGAGGTAGCGTATCGGCGGTGCATCCCCCCACGGTGAGCGCCGTCAATAGGATGAGTCGTGAGTAGACGTTAGCCATTTC
>JBARYO010000283.1:0-7054 GCA_049647905.1 Elainellaceae cyanobacterium
GGCCCAAGTCATCCCCCGTCACCACAACGGTACCCGGCAGGCCATTGACGCAAATCGTCTCCGCCCCCACATCGCGAATCACGTGGGCGCAGGTGACAATATAGGCAAACTCCCCCACCCGGCGGACAATAAAGCCGCTGCCGTAGTCGCGGTTCCGGTCCGCACTGCTGGTAATTAGAACAACGGGGTCAGCGATCGCCACCATCGGCGTTATCCATCGATTTGGGCTTCAGCACCAGTTTAACGGTCAAATTCGCTGTGGATTTGGCTTTCGTAATGTAGATGTTACCTTCCCCCTCAAAGCTCAGCCCCAGCTCTACCTCCGCCTGGTCAATTTCCACATCCCGGTTCAGCTCCTGGCAGGCCGATACAATGGGACGGCAGGCTTTGATAATCAAGGGCCGCACCTCCTCGAACGTCGCCCCCACCTTCTGGGCAAACCGCCCGGAGACCTCGCGCACTTGGTCGCCGCGCACCTCTACTTCTACCAGCGCCCCGTTCTCAAACTCGATTAGCTGCGTTGCCATACCCTTTCCCGCAAAGTGCTCTGTAATCCTTCTACAGACAATTTTATTGACCTCTGGGCGGGATGCAAGTTTTGAGCGGCTCTCATCCCATCCACACCTCACTCCGGTTCCACCAAACCCAGGTCATCATTCAACAGACCCAGCTTCCCCGGCAGCAAACCCAGCTCCACTTTTTCCTAAGCTGACTCAACCAACCGCCCAGCCAGCTTCGCTCAAACCGAAACTCGCTTCAGTTCAACCCAAACCAGCCTACCTCTAACCTGAACCCACTTCGCATTAACCCAAACTGGCTTAGGTTTGAGACAAACCAGCTCTACCAGGAGGCATGGTTATGGCAGCAGCGATCGCCCCCTCAAGCCCCAAGCCCAAGCGTGGCGTATCAGAATCCAGATGCAACGCACAGCTTTGGCGAATCGAGGTATGGATTCGCCGCATTGATTAGGACGGTAGGGACAGGGCAGTGTCATGTCCCTACAAGATGCATACCCCAAATCAGCAACGCCCGCAGCCCTACAGCAAGCCAGCGTACTTCGGATTCTCCTTCAGCACCTTCAGCACCTGCTTGATTTCCTGGGTGCGGTGCTTATTGACCACCAAAGTGGCATTGCCATCCCGCACCACCACCACATCTTCCAAGCCAATGGTGACAATCACCTCATCGGGGTTACTGTTGTACACCACGGCACCCGTGGTATCGCGTCCCACATGGTCAGCCAGCTCCACGTTGGCCTCACCCTCCACCTTGTGGAGCCGGTCGATGGCGTTCCAGTCGCCCAGATCATCCCAGCCAAACGTCACCGGCAAAACACAGGCCCGGTCAGTTTTCTCCATGAGGGCATAGTCGATGCTGATTTTGGGCAGCGTGGGGTAGCAGTCAGGGCCTTTGGTCCGCAGTGCCTCAAGGATCTCAGGCGCATACTGCTCTAGCTCTTTGAGGGCCACACTAGCCTGGAAAATAAACATGCCGCTGTTCCAGCTGAAGCGACCGCTGGATAAAAATTTCTCAGCGGTGGCCTGGTCTGGCTTTTCGGTAAAGCGGGTGACGGTGTAGCCCGGCAAGTCTTTGAAGGTGCCGATGGCCTCGCCCTGCTCAATGTAGCCATAGCCGGTAGACGCGTAGGTGGGGGTAATGCCCAAGGTGGCGATCGCCTGACGACTGACCGCTAGATCGGCGGCAGCCCTGAGGGTTTGATGAAACTTGTCGAGGTCGTCAATCCAGGGGTCGGCGGGGAAAAACCCAACCACTGCATCATCCCCATGGCGCTTGGCCACTTCCAGCGTCGCCCAGGCCACCGCTGGGGCTGTGTCTCGCCCTTCACTCTCCACAAGGAGATTGCTCTCGGGCAGCTGGGGCAGCTGTTCACGAACGCCATCGGCGAGATGAGAGGCCGTAATCACCCATAGGTTTTCCCAGCCACCGGCCACATCCAAGAGGCGCGTCGCGGTTGACTGCAGCAGGCTTTCACCGCTGCCATCTAAACTGAGAAACTGCTTGGGGCGCTGCTTACGGCTAACGGGCCAAAACCGCTCGCCTTTTCCGCCAGCTAAAATAACAGGAATCATAGATCGCTCGACTTTAGTGTAATTTATCTATACGTTAGGGTTTGCTTCATCATACGGAGACTTTCGCGCCGCATCGACAGCCTACTCGATGTCTTCACTGGAAGTTTAACTGGACGCCCGTAATGGCTTCCATGCCGCTGACCAGATCTGCTCTAAAAGAATCTGGCACGATTTAGCAAAGATTATTAACATTCAAGCCATAATGATTAGATATTAGAGCGGCAAGTTGCCTAAGGAATAAGCCAATCGGGCGGCTGGCAAAGGGTTGTGAGGAGGTTGTGTTCGTGAACGATAATCAGGAGGGGTCGCCATCGACCCAGTCTCAGGCCATGGAACCTGAGGGCAATCAGGGTGACGCTCAGCATCAGTCGACCAGCCGCTGGCGGCGCTTGGCGCTGCTCGGCGGGATGTTTACCCTTGTGGCGGCGGGCTCCGCAGCCGTGGGTGCCATCTTGGGGGTATCCCTAGCAACCCCGACGTCAGACGATGCCGTTGAGACCATAACCGAGGCGCGCCCGGCCCTCTCTGATTTGTGGCGGCGGGGTGTCCGCCATGAAGTTGCCCGCCCCATCAACATTTTGCTCATGGGGATAGATCACCCAACCCATACTGAAGAGGGCGGGCCTGATGCTATCCGCATTCGCGATGGCAATGGCAATGCCGATGACAGCGACCTCCGCTTCGCGGGCCGCAGCGACACGATGCTGCTGGCGCGACTTGATCCGCAGGAGCAGGCGGTTAATCTGCTGTCCATTCCCAGGGATACCTTAGTCAAATTTCCAGAACGAGATGGGGTCACCAAAATCAACCACGCCAATTTGCTGGGCGGTCCCAAACTGGCGGCTGAGGTCATTGGCCACAACTTTCAGGACGTAGAAGTAGACCGCTACGTGCGCTTCAACACGGCAGCATTTCGAGAGCTAGTGGATCTGCTAGATGGGGTGGAGGTGTTTGTCCCCCAGGACATGTACTACACCGATGAGACCCAGGGTTTATACATCGACCTCAAGGCCGGTCGGCAGCGCCTCAATGGGGAGCAAGCCGAGCAGTTTGCCCGGTTCCGCAGCGATGGCAACGGCGATATTGGCCGCGTGCAGCGCCAGCAGATTTTGCTGGGAGCCCTGCGCGATCGCATCGCATCCCCCAGCATTCTGCCCAAGATTCCAGCTCTGATTTCCCTCGTGCGGACCCAAATAGACACTAACCTCAGCGGCGAAGAAATTCTCGCGCTGGTGGATTTTGCGATGGGGTTGAACCGCTCTGACATTGATATGGTCATGCTTCCGGGGCGCTTTAGCCAGGGCGATCGCTACTACGCCAGCTACTGGATTCCCGACGCGCAGGATGTGAACCGGGTCATGAAGGATTACTTTCAAGTTACGGGATCGCAGCGGTCCCAGACCATGGCCGATCGCATCACCCTGACGCCAGATGCGATGGCGGACTCAGCATCAAATCAGCCCAAGCAATCCCTCCGCATTGCGGTACAGAATGCGTCGGAGCATCCCTATTCCGCGCAGCAAATGGCGCAGCATCTCCGGGAGCAGGGATACGAGCAGGTCTATATTGTGCCAGACTGGCCTACGGCGCAGGCGCAGACGCAAATTATTGCCCAGCGTGGCGATGTCCGTCGGGCTACCCTACTGGAGCGTGCTGTCGGATTGGGGACCGTTGTCTCCACCTCGACGGGTGATCTCACATCGGATATCACGATTCGCGTTGGGCAAGATTGGTCAACGCGCCTGGATGTTTAGCGCCAGGATCGCTAGCTTAAGTTATTTATGGAGTGTGTTATGAGCGCAAACGTTGAGATTTACACCTGGAGTATGTGCCCATTTTGTCTACGCGCCAAGGCGCTGCTGGACGACAAAGACGTGGACTACAAGGAATATTGCATTGATGGCGATGAAGGGACTCGTAGCGAAATGGCTCAGCGGGCCAATGGGCGACGATCCGTTCCCCAAATTTTTATCGATGACCAGCACATTGGCGGCTGCGATGAGCTTTACCGCCTCGATCAGGACGGTAAGCTAGATCCGCTGCTGGCGTAATTTATTATAGCCAGCAAAAATTGCGGTTGGCCGCGCACAGACGTTCAGTAACTTGGGACCATGACAGGGTGAAATTTGCGTTTATCATCGATCCAATTGACCGGCTTGATCCGAGCCACGATAGCAGCGTTGCCTTGATGGAAGCCGCTCAGCTCATGGGCTACGAGGTTTGGATCACGACCATAAATGCGCTTTGGGTCGACGAAGGGCGGGCCTGGGCAAGGCTGACGCAGCTGCACCTCACGCCTGTAGCGCTAGTGGATGGTCAGTGGTCTGTTCCGCAGCCGTGGTATCAGCTGGGAGAGTCTATCTCACTGTCCCTAGGGTCATTCGATGCGGTATGGATGCGCATCGATCCCCCCGTCAACACCGCCTACCTCTACGCCACCTATATTCTTGACTACGTCGACCCTCAGCGTACCCTGCTGATCAACCATCCCAACGGGCTACGGTTGGCCAATGAGAAGATGTATGCACTGCAGTTTGAGTCTGTCATTCCCGATACGCTGGTGAGTCAAGACAAGGCGGTGATTCGCGCCTTTGTGGAGCGGCACGGTACGGCAGTGCTCAAGCCTCTGGGGGGTAAGGGGGGCGAAGGAATCTTTTTGATTGAGGCAGGCGATCGCAACTTCAACTCCCTGATTGAGGTGAGTACGGAGTACAACACAATCCCGATTATGGTGCAGCAGTACCTCCCCGAGGCCAAGGATGGGGATAAGCGCATTATTCTGCTCCATGGTGACCCCATTGGTGCCGTCAACCGCATTCCCACCGGGCGAGAGTTTCGCGGCAATATGGCCGTCGGCGGACGGGTCGCGGCGGTGGATATTACCGATCGCGATCGCCAAATTTGTGAGGCAGTGGCCCCCAAAGTGCGACAGGATGGTCTGATTTTTGTGGGAATAGACGTCATCGGCGGTTGTCTGACCGAAGTCAATGTCACTAGCCCCACGGGAATCCGCGAAATTGATCGCCTCAGCCAGACGCAGCTAGGCCAGAAGGTAGTGGGCTGGGTCGCCCAGCAGGTCTCGACCATGGTTACAGCTTAGGGATAGGGTCTTGAGGTATAACGGGGGATAGTGCGTAACGATGACTCAGTTGAGAAAGCCTATGACCCAGCTATGGTACCCGCAGACGTGGAACATGGTCAGCCGTCGCCGGTTCGTCAAGTATGGGGCGATCGCCCTTGGCACAGGGCTGTTAACGGCCTGCAATCAAGGATCTCAACCTGACGCTAGCTCAGCAGGAGATGGCGTCACGGAGGCTGAAACCGATACGGCATCAAGCGGTAGCCTCGATGCTGTCACCTACGGCACCAACTGGTATGCCCAGGCTGAGCATGGGGGATTTTACCAAGCGGTAGCCACTGGCATCTATGAAGACTATGGTCTAGATGTCACCATCGCCATGGGTGGGCCCCAGGTGAACGGCACCCAGCTGCTGATGGGGGGAGCTGTAGACTTTTTTATGGGATACAGCGCCGACGCCATCAGAGCGGTGCAGGAAAATATCCCCAAGGTGACCGTAGCCGCCATCTTCCAGAAAGATCCCCAGATTCTCATTGCCCATCCCAATACCGGCGTCGAGTCGCTTGAGGACTTAAAAGGTCGGCCAATTTACGTCTCCTCCGCCTCAAGTACGACCTATTGGCCCTTTTTGACAGCAAAATATGGCTTTACCGACGACCAAAGACGGCCCTACAACTTTAACCCTGGTCCCTTCCTTGCCGATCAGCAGGCAGCACAGCAGGGCTACTTGAGTTCAGAGCCCCGGCAGATTCAGCAAGAAGGGGGCTTCGACCCGGTGGTCTTCCTCCTGGCCGATTATGGCTACACGTCCTACGCCACCACGATTGAAACTCGCCAAGAGTTGGTAGACAGCAATCCTGACTTAGTGCAGCGGTTTGTGGATGCTTCCATTGCGGGCTGGTACAGCTACTTCGAGAATCCAGAGCCTGGCAATGCCTTGATTAAGCAAGATAACCCTGAGATGGCCGATGAGCAGCTTGCCTACGGCCTTGAAAAAATGCAGGAGTATGGCATTGTTGGCTCTGGGGATGCCGAGGAGATGGCCATTGGCGCGATGACAGAGGAGCGCTGGAAGGCCTTCTTCGACACGATGGCCGGGGCCGGAGTTTTTAGCCCTGGCACCGACTATACCCAGGCGTTTACCCTAGAATTTGTCAATCAAGGGGCCGATGCCTATACCAGCTGAGCGATCGCCTGGCCATCCTCCCGCCATTACGCTCCAGCAGGTCGATAAGGTTTACGCCAACGGGACCGTTGCGCTTAGGCACCTCAACATCGCGGTCGGTCAATCTCAGTTTGTCAGCCTGCTTGGCCCATCGGGCTGCGGCAAAAGCACGGTTCTTCGGCTGGTTTCGGGGTTGAGCGAGCTATCGGCTGGGGCGATAACCTGGTCGCCTGAGCTGGCCCAGCGGCAGCTGGCCTATGTGTTTCAGGATGCTGCTCTCCTCCCATGGCTGACGGTGTGGGAAAACATTCGCCTACCGCTAAAGCTAAAGCGTCTCAAGCGCAACGCGGCCAATCAGCGCATCAGCGAGGCGATCGCCTTGGTGAATTTGGGTGGGTTTGAGCAGGCATACCCCCGCGAGCTCTCTGGGGGTATGAAGATGCGGGTCTCGATTGCGCGGGCGTTGGTCACCCAGCCCGATGTGCTGCTGCTCGATGAACCCTTTGGAGCATTAGACGAAATCACCCGCAGCCAGCTCAACGATGAGCTACTGAAGCTGTGGCATGAAAAGCAATGGACCGTGGTGTTTGTCACCCACAGTATTTATGAGGCTGTGTACCTTTCAACCCAGGTGGTAGTGATGGGAGCAAATCCGGGGCGGGTTGTGGCCACAGTCCCTATTGAGGTTCCCTATCCGCGATCGCAGGCGCTGCGCACGAC
>JBARYO010000284.1:0-4814 GCA_049647905.1 Elainellaceae cyanobacterium
GCCTGGCACCGAGTTGTCGTACAAGATCAGCGGATGGAGGTTGCCGTCCCCGGCATGGAACACGTTGGCCACCGCATAGCCATGGCGATCGCTGAGGGCTGCAATCTCTTGCAAAACCTGGGGCAGCTTGGTTCGCGGAATTACCCCATCTTGAACGTAGTAATCGGGGCTAATTTTGCCCATGGCAGCAAACGCGGCCTTCCGTCCCTTCCAAAGCATGAGGCGATCGCTAGCATGGGTAGCCGTTGTGATGGTTCGTGCCCCGTTACGACGACAGATGGCGTCAATTTGTCGGCTTGTTTCCGCCACCTCTGCCACAAGGCCGTCGATCTCGATGAGCAGGATTGCCTCAGCGTCGCGGGGGTAGCAGCTGGTGGCTACCACATCCTCTACGGCATTGATGCTGAAGTTATCCATCATCTCCATCCCTGCCGGTACGATGCCAGCGCTGACGATGTCAGATACCGTCTGTCCTGCTGCTTCAACGCTGGTGAAATCCGCCAGAAGCACCTGGATCGATTCAGGCACCTTCAGCAGCCGCAGGGTGATTTCTGTGGCAATGCCTAGCGTCCCTTCAGATCCCACAAATAGGCCGGTTAAATCGTAGCCCGGTGTTTCCGCCATGCCCCCCACATCTGTGATAGTGCCATCCGGCAACACCAGCCGTAGCCCCAGGACATGATTGGTGGTGACGCCGTACTTAAGGCAGTGAACGCCTCCTGAATTCTCGGCAATGTTGCCCCCAATAGAGCAGACGCTCTGACTAGAAGGGTCCGGAGCGTAGTAAAAACCAGCGCCGCTGACCGCCTGGGTCACCCAGTTGTTGATTACCCCCGGCTGAACCACAACACGCTGGTTATCCAGATCAATTTCCAGAATGCGATTCATGCGGACGGTAACAATCAAAACGCAGTCTTCCGTGGGCAGCGCTCCTCCAGACAGCCCCGTTCCGGCCCCTCGGGCGACAAAAGCAACGTTGTGGCGATCGCAAACGGCAACCACTGCCGCCACCTGTTCCGTAGTCCGGGGAAGCGCCACCAGTTTAGGCCGCTGGCGATAGCTTGTCAGCCCATCGCATTCATAGACGAGCAGTTCCTCTTTACGGCGCACGACGCCTCTTTCCCCGAGGACGGCCTTCAATTCCCGGCAGATAGATGCCCAGCTCCGCTCCTGGGCAGTTTGTTGGGAGGTTGGTTTGATCCACTGAGCTACCATACTTACCCGCTTGCGTCTACCAGCGTGAACGACAGTCAGACAGCAACAGAAACAACCTGGGGACTCACGACCCTAGCCCAGTATTGTGGCGTCTGACAGTCCTATTATCGCGCTTAATCAACGCGTTCAAGGAAGTTATCAGGGAGAACAATGCTCAAAAGTGACCCAAAATTTCCTCGCTAATCCGCGCTCAGAGCCCGTAAAATTTGATAATCAACAGGGGCGTTACGATAGCCAGCAGCAGGCTAAGCGGGGCACCCACGCGGGTAAAGTCATAAAATCGATAGCCGCCAGGGCCGTACACCATTGTGTTCGTCTGATAGCCAATAGGGGTCATATAGCTGTTAGAGGCCGCAAACACGACGGCAATGATGAACGCCATCGGATTGAGGTCCAAAGAAGTAGCTACTTCTGCGGCGATGGGAACCATCAGCACTACTGAGGCATTGTTCGACAAAATTTCTGTCAACACCACCGTCGCTGAGTAGAACATCAGCAAAATCCAGTACCCCGAGAGATTACCCCCTATCGTCAGCAGCTGCTGCGCTAGCCATGCCGTCGCGCCAGATTTCTCCATGGCAATTCCAAACGGGATCAACCCAGCCAGCAAAAAAATCACATCCCAGCGAATCGTTCCGTATACCTCACCTGGCTTTAGACAACCGGTCAGCACCATCAGCACCACTCCCATCAGAGCGCTCACCATGATAGTCATAATGTTGAATGCTGCCAGCAGCACAACGCCCAGCACAATCGATAGGGCAACCCACGCCTTGTCCCACCGCAACGCATCGACTCCTCGGTGCTCCAGGACCAGCAGCTCGCGGCTAGTTTGCAGTCCAACAAAGCTCTCCCTTGGTCCCTGAACCAGCAGCAAGTCTCCAAACCGCAGGGAAACTCTGCCCAATCGTTCGCGAATCACATCTTGGCCCCGTCGAATCGCCAGCACGGTGGCATTGTAGCGCTGACGAAAGCGTAGCTCTTTCAGAGTCGCGCCACTCAGGCGAGAGTTAGACAAAATCAGGATTTCAGCGATGCCCTCTTCATCGGAATCTAATTCAGACTGGATCGAAGCTGAGCCAAATTTGACATCCGGCGCGATTTCCATATCCCGCTGCGATCGCACGGCAAGGATATCCTCTTTGGTGCCCCTAACGATGAGAATGTCGCTAGCCCGGAACGTTTTGTTGGCTAAGGGCTGGGGAAAGTGGTCGCCATCTCGAATAAGCTCCAAAATATCAATATCAAATTTCCGCTGAATTTTACTAGAGCGGAGAGTTTGACCGACGAGGCTAGAGCTTTTGGTGACAACCAGCTCGCTAACATAATCCCGTAGACCATAGCCCTCACCCATAACGGCGCTGTATGGATCTCGACGCGACGGAAGCAATCTTGGCGCAACACCCACCAGATAGACCATCCCGATAAGAAATACGACGATTCCGAGCTTTGTAAACTGGAACAGTCCAAACGCACCATAGCCAAGCTGCTCAGAAATACTGCTCGCTAAAACGTTAGTTGAGGTGCCAATCAACGTCAACAGGCCGCCCATGATGGTGGCGTAGGACATGGGAATCAGCAGCTTGGATGGCGAGATACCCTGCTTGCGGCACCACTCTTCCACAATAGGAAGAAAGACGGCCACCACCGCAGTGTTGTTGATGAACGCCGTAACAGGCCCCAAGATGAAGCCCATGACAAAAATCTGCTGCGAGAGGTGCTTTCCGCCATGCTTCAGCAAGAAATCTCTCACGAGCTGAATAACCCCCGTCTTGGAAACGCCAGCACTGAGAATGAACATGGCCATTACCGTGATGGTCGCCACATTGCTGAATCCAGACACCCCTTCTTCGGGGGTGACCAGACCGACAAGCATTAGAATCACGCTGATTACGAGAGCCGTGATATCAACCGGCAGCCACTCGGCGATAAAAGCGATCAGGGCAAAAACGACAATGCCCAGCATCAAGGCAATTGGATTGATGATGTCGGTGAGGGGAAGACGTAAAATCGGTAGTGCCCCATCCGAGAGAACGGGCAAGACGACCTGTAGCAGAGGCACAGCGACGAAATTGAGCATAGGTTTGGGTTTATATAGGGCGAGTAGCCCGACTGAAGTCAGGCTAGACCAAATTAGTAATAACGAATAGCGCACGGGAATATAGACGCCTAGGCGACGAATTTGAGGCTGCTGACCGGCAATAACATGAAAGAATTTATATAGACTTAAGCAGCACTAAGCGGAGCTAGAACTAAATCGTGATGTATCTTCAACGTGGCTTCAACTAACTGTGTGCTCAACATCAAGATATGGCAATATCGAGGGGGCACGGCCATCCCGGGGATAAAGGATAACCATGACCGTCAACGATACAGCACTTAATTCTGACCTTTCCCTAGCTCAAGGGTGGTCAGGAGCGCTACATCTCTTCTTTGCCCGACGGCGAAATGCGACGAAAATCGTTCACCGCTACACCCAATCTCCCTTCAAGCTGCAGCGTCCGTTTTATCCTGAAGGACCCGACGTCTGCCACAGCGTGATGCTGCACACGGCTGGAGGTCTGGTTGGAGGCGATCGCCTCCAGGTTGATTTGACCCTCGATAGCGAGGCACAAGCCCTGGTGACCAGCGCTGCTGCTAGTAAGGTGTACCGTAGCGCTGGCGCGCCTGCTCAGCAGCGCATCAACATCGCCATCGGTCCCAATGCCTGTCTCGAATGGTTTCCTCAGGAGACGATCCTATTTGACGGTGCGCACTATCGCCAACACCTGCAGGTCTCGCTAGCCAAAAACGCGATGTTGACCGGTTGGGACATTGTGCGGTTGGGACGAAGCGCCCGACAAGAGACATTTCAGCACGGCACTTGGCGCACTCTGACGGCAATCACCCAGGATGAATGTCCAATTTGGATTGACCCCCAAAGCCTCACCGGCGGGAGCGATCTGCTCGCTGGCCCAACCGGAATGGCAGACCACCCCGTAGTAGCGACGTTCTTTGCCATTGGCCGTGACGTACCACGATCCCTAGTAGAGGCCTGTCGCCAATGGCCCGAAGCTGCGGGCTGCGAGGCCGATTTAGGGGCTACTCGTCTGATATCAGGTCTACTCTGTCGCTACCGGGGAAGCTCAACAGCACAGGCCAAGCAGTGGTTTGAGTATGTCTGGGGCTTGACGCGCCACTACCACAGCGGGCGGGCGATCTGCCGCCCTCGGGTATGGCCTTAGGGGGTTCGCGATAGCGGTACGCGGCATTAACCGATGCTCAAGGACTATCCAAACCGGTAGCCAAAGCCCCGCACTGTGACGATATACTCTGGGCTGCTGGGGTCCACCTCCAACTTCTCCCGCAGCCAACGAATATGTACGTCTACCGTTTTGCTGTCCCCCATGAAGTCAGGACCCCAAACCCGATCGATCAACTGCTCCCGAGACCAGACCCGACGGGGATGGTTCATGAACAGGTCCAAGAGCCGGAACTCTTTGGGTGAGAGACTAACGTCTTCGTTGTCTCTCGTCACGCGGCATTCCTGCGGATACAGCACAATGCTTTGGAAGGTGAGGCTGTCTTTCTTGCTGGCGGTCTGGATGTGACTAGAGCGC
>JBARYO010000285.1:0-6494 GCA_049647905.1 Elainellaceae cyanobacterium
GTGCTAGCGAGGCAGAAGATTTAGCTCAAGATGTGTTTTTAAACTTCTGGAAACAGGAAAAATTTGACTCAAATCGGGCGGCCTTGAGCACCTATCTCTCTGTGTTGACGCGGAGCCGGGCCTTGAATCGACTCAAGAGCCGCAGTAGTCAGCAGCGATCGCTAGAGCGCCTACAGACTCAGGACCCCGTCGAGCTAACGGCATCGACACCGCTGGAAAACGCGTCTCTAGCTGAACAAGAGCAAACGCTAAAGCACGTGATAGCACAATTGCCAGACCGTCAGCGCCAAATTCTAGAACTAAACTTTTATCAAGGCATCAGCCAATCTAGCATTGCCGAACAGCTTGATATGCCACTAGGAACTGTGAAAACAAATGCACGCAAGGGATTGATGACCCTGCGGCAGCTGCTTGGGCGTGCAGTCGAGTGAGAGAAGATCAAATGCCACCGTCATTATCAGAGGAACATCAGGCATTAGCGGCTGGGTATATCCTGGGCGATTTGACCATTGAAGAAGAAGCGCAGGTCAGCCATCTGCTAGAAACCAGCCCGGCTATGCAGGCCGAGGTTGAGGCGCTGCAAACGAGCCTGATGCTCCTGCCCCATGGTTTGGATAAAATCGCCCCGCCGCCGCTGCTTGAGGATAAACTTCTGGCCGCTTATGAGGCTGAGGCACAGGCTGGTTCCCAAGCCGCTGCGACAGCTTCGGTTGACCAAAGCAGCGCAGCAGCCCAGCGATCGCCTCGCTCAATCCCTTGGAGCCGAATCATTGCAGTTTTGGCAATTCCAGGGCTGCTGTGGCTTGCTTTTGGCAACCTTCGGATGCGGCAACAGTTTGCCCGACTTGAGAACGATAATCGTCAACTGCAGCAGCTGCTGGCGCAGTTAGAAGATAACAATAATCAGCTCGGCCAAAAGCTTGCGGCCTTAGAAGACACGGGCGTCGCCTCAATTTTGCAGCGCCCCAAGAGCCGCCTAGTTGCGCTGCAGGGTGGCGACTCAGCAGGGACGCTGCTGTTCACCCCCGGCCAGTGGGAGCAGGTTGTGGTATCCATTGCAGACCTACCGCCGCTGCCCCCCGAGCAGGTCTACCGCATGTGGCTTGCTCTCGATAACGGAGAGCCCTTCCTCTGTGGGGAGTTCACCACCGATAAAAACCGCTCTGTGTTTGTGACGCTCAACCCGCCAAAGGGCATCCCGGAGGGCGTCAAGGCACAAGAGGTGTTCGTCACCGTAGCTGACGGGGCGGCCCCACTCAACCCAACGGGCGATCGCGTGATCGCCGGCGAGATTTAAGCTGGCAAAAACCCCTTAGCGCCCCTGCTTCTCATAGGCCGCCACAATGCGCTGCACCAGCGGGTGTCGCACCACGTCAGCTTGAGTTAGGTTGCAAAACCCAATCCCTTCGACATTTTGCAGCATCTTCTTGGCCACAGCCAATCCAGACTGAGCTTGACTTGGCAAGTCAGTCTGGGTCACATCCCCAGTGACTACCATACGGGAACCAAAGCCAAGACGGGTCAACACCATTTTCATTTGAGCCGGAGAGGTGTTTTGGGCCTCATCGAGAATAATGAACGCGTTGTTTAACGTCCGGCCTCGCATATAGGCCAGCGGAGCCACCTCAACAACGCCCCGCTCCATCAAGCTGGAGATCTTAGCGGGATCAATCAGCTCGTACAGTGCATCGTATAGGGGCCTCAAATAGGGATCAATCTTTTGCTGCAGGTCGCCGGGCAAGAAGCCCAACTTTTCACCAGCTTCAACAGCAGGGCGCGTCAAAATCAGGCGCTCTACTTCTTCAGACAGCAACGCCTGAACCGCCAAAATTGCCGCTAGAAATGTTTTTCCCGTTCCCGCAGGACCAATGCAGAAGGTCAGATCATGGGCACGAATGGCCTGAATATACTGCTGCTGCCGCAGGGTTTTGGCTCGGATTTGCTCTCCCCGCCGCGTTGTTGCCAAGACGTTCTGCTGCAGGGCGCTGAGGTCGGCCATGCGCTTGCTGTCCAAAGCGTGACGCACAGTCAGCACATCGACGCCGGTCACGGCTTTTCCGTTGCCCCAGTATGGCTCTAGCGCCTCCACCAATGCTGCACATTTCTCTACGGCGCTGTCTTTCCCAGTAATCACCAAATCTTGCCCGCGTAAGACGACTTCAGCCCCCGTCAAGCGAATGAGTTGGGGTAAGGTGTCATAGCGATCGCTGGTCAGGGCGATCGCATTTTCTGGGCTCAGAAGATCAATGGATACAGTGGCCATCCTTAACCGTTGGTACTACCCGCGTGGCTGGGGACGAGGGCGGGGAATGGGTGGACGAGGAGGTGAAGAACGCTCCCGTCGCCCTGGTGGTTCGCTGCGGTCAGATGACTGACCATAAATTTCCACATGAACCAGCTGCCCAGCCAGCTGCGCCGCTGCATCAACAACAGAGCGAATGGCCTGCAGATTCCGACCACCCCGGCCAAACACTTTGCCCTTATCCTCACCTTCTATTGCCAGACGCAGCAAAATACGCCCGGTCCTTGGTGACACTTCACAGTCGAGTCGAAGAGCATCAGGTGAGGTCAAAAACGGCTCAACCAAAAATTTGACCAAGCGAACATAGTCAACGTTGGCAGGCTCATCGGGATTGTTAGCAGGGGTGGCGGGAGAATCTATCACAGCTAGAGGGTCAGCTAAAACAGCTATGAGCTGGCCTTGACCTGCTCAAACACATTTGCTTTTTCCAGAATTCGGCGGACGGTATCCGTGGGCTGAGCGCCACTCTGCAGTCGCTTGACAATACCAGGAACGTCGAGCCGCGTCTCGTCAGTACGTGGGTTGTAGAAGCCAAGCTCTTCTAGGGGACGACCATCCCGGCGATCGCGGCTATTGATGGCCACAATCCGGTAGCTCACTTCCCGCTTTTTTCCGTAACGCTTGAGTCGAAGCTTAACCATACCTGTCAGATAGTCTCCTGGTGCAAGGCTCTTGATAGAAGCATTTATGATAATGCCTTCTTCGGTCAATCAGTATAGCACTATTCTTCGAGATGCTGTCTATATTTAGCACGGCCAATTAGCGGCCATTGACCCGACCTCTGAATCCCACAACCTGTGGCGATCGCAAGCGCTACAGGTACCGCTATACCTCAACCGGCTTGGGAGCTTGGACTGTCCCTGAACCATTGCTGCTCAGCTCAGGCAGATTACCCAAGCCAAAATGGTCATGCTCCACGACAAACACATTAGAGTACAGGTTGGCAATAATCTGCTGGCCCTGTTGTGTCAGCTGCAGATAGCGCAAACCCTCCGTGATGTAGGGGAAAACGCCGTTCCAGTAGAACTTAGGATAGTTGGCGCGCAAGTCGCCTGGATGCCGGTAGCCTACCTTCTGGTTGAAGCCAGTCTCTTCAAATTCGTAGAACAGAGCGCCTATTTTTTTGAGGTAACGGGGATCGCTCAGCTGACCAATTAGGTCTGATGCACGAATGAGTCCTGGATACTCGACAATATCTTGATGGTCTTCGGCAGCGGGAACCGGAAAGCGCGTAAGCTCGATATTGAGCTTGACTTTCTCAGCGTCAATCAGCCAGTGTCCGCCAAACCGCTCCGCAACGAATAGCTTGGCACGATCGACATGATGGGGCGTCAAACTGGCATCCGATGCGCCCGCTGGCAGCTGGATCATTTCATCGCCGCAGCCTGTGGCATACCAGCCGTCACGGTCTTTGCGGCATACGCCTTTGACGTAGCCAATATCATGACAAACCAGTGAAATGATGAAGGACAGCCAGTCCTCTGGAGACACCCCACCCTCACGAATATGCTTACCGCGCAAAATCTCTTGTCCGACCAGCGTTACAAGAATAGTGTGCTCGACGTTGTGGTAGAGCGCATCGCTGTTGGCGATGTTTTCCAGCGCCATTGAGCCTGCCCAACCAATAATGTCTTCGTAATCTCTGTTCAGGCTACCGTAGGTACGGTGGTAGCCTTCCTTTAGCTTGCAGACAAAGTCTTCAATGAGGAGCTCAGTTGCGTTGAACATCTGGATGCTGGCCTGAGTACAACTAAACGAAATTATCCTGGGCTTGGCAGCTTGCAGTAGCGTCTACAGGTATAGCCCATGCAGAGCTAGCTCACTGGTCGTCAATCACAATGGTACATAGTATCGATTCTGCCATGCAATTACCCTGGGTACGGATAACCGCTGAAGAGCTAGCGCCCTCACGAACCGCATGCCTTTCCAATTCGATTGAGTCTACTGCCGAACATGAGCGTAGACCACAATGGCAAATGCAAACAGCGTTACGCAATACAATATTTGCAATCCCCTGGGGGGAATTGGCAGAATCGATAGTTAAGCTGAGCGTGGGCGTCATTCCTCAACCTTCTACCCAGCTATGATATCGTTATCCTACGAGATGTTCCCGAAAGTTAACCGGATTTAACCGATCTCAACAAAACTTGCCGTCTTGGCGTCGCTCAACGGTGGTTTTGGTACCCTAGTCTATATAGAGAACGACAGCACATTCTGCGGATGTAGTTCAGTGGTAGAACGTCAGCTTCCCAAGCTGAATGTCGTGGGTTCGAGTCCCATCATCCGCTTCCCTAGAGTAATCTCACCACGAACTGAAGCAACGTAGCAGTGTGGGTTTTGCCCTACTGATTGCTTACATGCCTAACCGTATTGTTGCCCAGTGCGACGTGGGCGTCGGTTTCGCTGACAACAATATCACCATGGCTACCAGAGTCATCGCGGCGGCAAAGCTGATTGTCGTAAATTCTAAAGCTATTGTCACTTCGGGCATTTTCAACGAAAATGCCGCGGTGCTGGTAGTTTGAAATCTTGTTTCCCTGAATCGTTGCTGAGGACTGTACCTTTATGGCATTTCCATCAAGCCATTGAGACGTTCTCGAGATATTCTGGATGGTGTTATTGCGAATAACAACGTTGTCAGAATTCGTGAAGTCGCTTTCATCGGTTGCATTGATACCAACCACGATAGCTCCAGAACGAGCCGTATTAATATCGTGGATAATGTTCTCTTCAACGACAACGTTGTGAACAAAGCTCTTGATGTCAATGGCTTCAGCGGTTGTATGAGATATTTCGTTACCGCGAATAAGGATCTCTGACGCCGCCTCTCCTGGATAGTTTGGTCTACCGGCACCGAGATAGATTCCCTCTCCATATTGAGAAAAGCCTTTCCGCTGGCCGGTATTTGAGATTGTATTGTTTACGATTTCTCCATAGCTTGAGTCTTCTCTAAATCGAATAGCCTCTTGGCCAATGTTATCTACAATATTAGAGCTGAGCGTGACGTTGTGGCTATTGGTGACGTAAATTCCCCACAAGCTCTTAGTTGCTTTAAGTCCGCGGATTACGATGTAGGCTGATTCCTTAATTTTGATTGCTGCGCCACGGTCGTAGGTCGCTGTTGAAATAGAAACCGCTTGCTCATGGCCTGGGTAAGCCGCTACTAGTATTGGCTGAGATGCCGTTCCGCGCTTGCCGTCAATGACGATGGCATCATAATGCCCAGAGCAGATATAGATGGCATCACCCGGATTGGCCTTGTCGATTGCCGTTTGTATTGTTTGGAAGGGGCTTGAAGCGTCGCCGCTGTTGCGATCGCGCCCAGAGTTAGAGACGTAATAGACTTTGCCAGATAGATCTTGTATAGATTGGGATGTGATGGTCCCAACAGAATTTTGGTTTGCCTGTGGTGGTCCTGATTGATCCGACGAAAAGCATTCCTCCAGCTGGAGTTCTGCTGCGATGCGATGTTCTGCTTTGGAAAACATCGCGGAACTACCAGTAGCTATCAAAGCCAACAGGCCACTTGTCAAAAAAACCAGCGTTCGTGAAATCAGGGACTGTAGCTGCCAGTGACTAGCGCTACTGTAGCAAATAGAGCATATATTCCTCACGAACAAGGCGGTCGTCTTCACCAAGGCTTCAAGAATCGATCCGTCCATGACGCGGTTCGACATTGACATTCTCCGAACGAACCAAGAATTGTTACTCAAAAATAGCCCACAGCGTTCATGTCGGAAAACTGTGGGCTACAGCGAATCTTAGCGTCAGATTCAGATGGGATAGATTAATCTATGGGCTAGGCTGTCGTTTGAAACGTCTCATCAGCTGAGGCAATTAAGGCCTGGGCGCTAGCACCACCGACTTGGGCAAACACTGCACCTGTAGCGCGATCGCCAATTAGAGCGTTGTTGCCAACCTGAAGGATGGAGAGGCTATTCGAACCCTGGCCGGACCCGACAAGAATCTGATCTTCACCGACTGTGAAGTCCTGAATCGTCGCCATGATGTCACTTTGACCAATCTGGAATAGGTCGCGTCCCGTCGTTCCCTGCAACGCACCGCCGTCTGTCATAGGTTCAACAAGCGTCGGAATCATCGGGTCATTTTGACCTGTCCCTGAGCCGCTCATGTCACCGCTAAGGACGTCTGTACCGCTACCCTGGGCTCCACCAACCACGGTCACCGCGTC
>JBARYO010000286.1:0-3769 GCA_049647905.1 Elainellaceae cyanobacterium
GATTCTGGGCAAGCAGTCTTACTCGGAGTTAGAACAGAGTCGCAGTGTGAGGAAGCGTGCCCTATGACTAAAGCAGTAAGACATAGTTTGGGCCTCTCTGGCGGCAAGGACAGCACCGCCCTAGCGGTGTTGATGCGGCAGCTGCATCCGGAGCTGGAGATTGAGTACTTTTTCTGCGACACCCATAAAGAGCTGCCGGAGACGCAGGACTACCTAGACCGGATTGAGGCGCGGCTGGGGATTCAGATTGTTCGCTTAGAGGCGGAGCGGGGCTTTGACCACTGGCTAGATGTGTACGGCGGGGCGCTGCCGTCCCCTAGAATGCGCTGGTGCACCAAGCAGATGAAGATCATTCCCCTGGAAAAGTACATCGGTGATGACGAGGCGGTGAGCTATATCGGCATTCGGGCGGATGAGCACCGGGACGGGTATATCTCGAAGAAGGCCAACATCACGCCGGTATTTCCCTTTAAGGAGCATGGCCTTGTCAAAGCGGATATCTACCGACTGCTGGAGGAGAGCGGTATCGGCATGCCGGACTACTATCGCTGGCGCAGTCGCTCGGGCTGTTTTTTCTGCTTTTTTCAGCGCAAGTATGAGTGGGTGATGCTGGCACAAGAGCACCCGGACCTGTTTGCGGAAGCGATCGCCTATGAGCAGGACCACGCCGACGGGCGCACCTACACCTGGACGGAGGGGGAGACGCTGCAGGAGCTGCTGGCCCGCAAGGAACAGATTGTGGCGGACCATGAGCGGGCAGTGGCCCGACAGCAGCGGGAAGCGCCGGACCAGCGCCTGGCGGATGTGCTGGCGGATGTGCTAGATGCGGAGGATGAGACGCTGCCCTGTTTGGCTTGTCATCTCTAGGAACCGCTATATTTTATAGTGCGTTTGCCTGAGGGCAACACACCCTACGCCCGAATTACAACAATGGTGCGACAAGGGGCCGCGTCCTCGCTTGCGCGATCGCCCGGCGTTATGACTCTCTCCATTGTGGTGCGTTCAGATATGGGCGATAGACCAGGACGTTGATCAAAAATCACCAGCCAGCCTGTATCAAGACCTAGTCCCGCTAAGTAGCGGTCGAGCTGCGCTAGCCCCGCCTTGATGGGGTCGGGGCGTCCTGCTCGCCATACCTTAAGCTCCATCGCCAAGGTGGTCTCTCCATAGCGTAAGCACAGATCCATACGGTCCGAGCCGATGGCGTATTCTCGCTCTAGCGTACCGCCGCCGTTCGCCACGCGATGGAGAAAGGCCATCAACACCAAGTGGGGGGCAATCTCGTGGTAGGTTACGCTTTTGAGCAACGGCTCTCCGTGCTGCCGCCAAAATGCTAGAAAAGCGGATAGAAGGCGATCAGGGTCTAGTTTTCCCTCTGGCGTCAGCCAGCTGGGCGCAATCTGAGGAAGAGAGGCTTGGGGAACGGCGCTCAAAACTCGGGGCAATACCTCTTTGTAAATTGAGTTAGCGACTACGAGCCCACCTTGAGGGCTAATACGACACAGGCCCAAATCGATGAGAAATTGAATGTCGTCTTGAGGGGTGTCTCTCAACTCTTTGCCGGAAAGAATGGGTTCGATGATGGCCCGCACCCGATCTTCCTGCAGCACACTGGCTAAGCTGTCGAGGTGAGTGTCTTGCCGCTGAATCAGGGTTTCTTTGGCATGCTCGATGTGGTCTAGGGTGATGGGCTGAGCCGTATCGGGTACTAGCTCCTCTACGGCTTCTTTGGCTAGGGCATTCACAAGCCAGGGCTGTCCCTGAGTTAGGGCAAACGCGCGCTGTATTGCTTCTGGGGTGAAGACCTGACCGGTTTCAAGACTGTGCTGCTGATAGAGCTGAGCCACTTCGTCTCGGGTAAAATTCCGTAGGGTGAGAGATTGGACTTTGATGTTGAAGGGACTGGCGGTGTTGAGGCGCTGACTGCCGCCGGAGGCGACTTTGTAGTCTCGGATGTCGCGGACGCCGATGAGTGCCAAGGACTGGGGGAAGCTTTGGGGACGTCTGGGGTAGCCGGAGCGCAGCTGGCGCAGCACTGAGATTAGGGTTTCGTCTTGCAGAGCATCAATTTCGTCAATTAAGACGACGAGGGGACGGGGGGAGGCTTTGGCCCAAGCGCTGAGGGCCTGTCCGATGTGACGGCCTGGTTCGGCGTCGGTCCACTGGGGGGGCTGTAGCTCGGTGGGGAGCGAAAATGATGCCGCTTCCCACCAGTCGCTGAGCATGGCGCGTTCGGCGAGGCCTGGGTTGTGGGGGAAGGCCGCGCCGACTTCTGCAGAGACCATCACGGCGGTATAGTCGCCGCTGGCGGTGAGCTGCTGGGCTAGGGCGAGCATGGCGGTGGTTTTGCCGGTTTGGCGGGGGGCGTGGATGACGAAGTAGCCTCGCTGCTCAATGAGACGGGTAAGCTGTGGGAGCCTGGCCAATGGGGAAAGCATGTAGTGGATATCGGCTTGGCAGGGACCGGCGGTGTTAAACCATTTGGGCATGGTGGGGCATGGTGGGGCGGGAAGTGCTTCTATTTTAAGAGGGGGGCTGAGATGCTGTGGCTTTGCCAGGGGTTAGAAGCTACCGACCCTTGAGGACCAGACAAGATTCAGTATGATCTTTGCATGGTTGCGGTTTTGACCCCAAAACTTGAGGCTTTTTGCTCGGAGCGCGGGGTTCCGAACTCGAATGGTCAAGCTTTTTGCTCGGACAGCCGGGCTTTTTGCTTGAAGTGTGAGGCTTTGAACCTGAGCAGCGAGGCTTTTTGCTCGGGCGGTGAGGCTCTTTACTTGAAGCGTGAGGCTTTGAGCCTGAGTAGCGAGGCTTTTTGCTTGAACGGTGTCGCGATCGCGCTGTCGGTGAAGCGGCGTTGCTGGATGGATTGCGATCGCGGCCTGGATTACTGTGGCATCTTGGAAGAGGCAGGGTAGGGCTTTAGAGGATGTTGGAGGTGCTATGGCGACTGGAACGGCTAGGAAGAAGAATTTCTCCAGTTTTACGAAGGCGGAGGCGTTTGAGCTGTTGGGGTTGAAGGAGTTGCGGTCTTTGGTAAACGATCTTCAGATACGCTGCGCGATTGCGGTAGAGCCGATAGCCGGAATAGCGAATCAATGATAGATCTTCCAAAAGAACCTTTAAACAAAGCTGACGTACGGCTATGCTTGGCAGCCTGGGCAGAGGAAGCAGATGCATCTATCAATTCTGTTGCGGCACAGACAGGACTTAGCAAACAGCAGATTGATAGTGCAAAGCAGTGGGCTTTGCTAGGAAACTTTCTCAGCCATCAAGGGCTTACGGCTGAAGGACATTGCGCTTTACAAAAAGACCCCTATTTAGAAGCAGCGGTAACAGATTGGCTCTTTCATTTCTTTGGTGGCTTGAGTGGCCAAGGACTACGGCCCCAACCTCGAAGATTCACAGACTGGGGGGTGTGGTCGCATATGGTCTACGATCTTTTCCCAGAGCATCAAAGGTTTGAGCGAGACGAACTCGTCAATTTGGTATCTCAGAAATTTAGTCAACCTACCGTAGACGAGCAGATCGATATCTTGCTCAAGACGTATACGAGTGAAGCGGCGATCGCCAACTGCAATTTCATAGCCCGCGATCAGAGCAGCTACACTGTTGGGAATCCCAATCTCAAGAATGCTCACACAGTTGCTTACTTACTAGCAGCTACCTGGCAGAGAGATTTTGGCAATCAGCAGTCTGTTTTGGTAAACAGTATTCTTGATTCTCCCATGGGCTTACCTGTGGTTTTGGGCTTGAGTAAGCATCAAAC
>JBARYO010000287.1:0-12947 GCA_049647905.1 Elainellaceae cyanobacterium
GCCTTATCCGACTCCACTACCAGAACGGTTTCCCCTTTTTCGACCTTATCTCCAGCGGACTTTTGCCATGACACAATTTTGCCCTCTGTCATGGTGGAGCTTAAGGCGGGCATGAATACTTCGTGGATCATAAGTTGACTAGCTATTCAAAATAAATCAAGTAACGGAATCTAGAGCTCGCCGCGGATATCTTCCACGACGCCATCGCGCAAAAGGATTTCCACCTGCATTTTCTGCACCAGGTTGTCACCCTTCTGAACCGAGAAGAAGCTATCGATTTGGCCTTGACCAACTTCTTGGTCCATCTCTAACATCTGAATCTGCTGCAGCTGCTGCAGCTGCTGGTTCTTCTTTTGCAGAATTTCGCTCTTCTTACTGTTGAGCTGTGCCTGGACGTTGTCGATTTGTGCTGTGGCAGCATCGCCCTGCTTTTGCAGCTCAGCGATCGCCTGCTGACCCTGGGTTTCAAGCTGCTGAAGCTGTCCATCAAGCCGATTAACCTGATTCTGCAGCTGCTTTTGCACCTCTTCTTTCCAACGCGGCGTCACCACAACCTTGATGTTGACTGGGCGCTTGAGCATGAGCTGTGACGATAAATCCATAGCGTTTTCGGTATATCTTCTGAATCTATGATTGATTTGGAGGCGTTTTGCCCACAGTCCGTTTTAGTTTAACCCGTGACGGATGTCACTCTACAACGACAATGCTGGCTGAATCTTCACCATTTGCTGCTCTATACCGATGAGAGGGTTTAGGAATAGCGCGCAAACCTCGGCACAGCTTAACTAAACATGCTATCGATCATACCGCTATATCGATTCGCTACGGCAGGGCGACGCACCTTCAACGTCTGGGTCAGCAGTCTATTTTCAACGGTAAAAGGTTCCGTCAGTAGGGTGAATGGGCTAATGCGATCATCGGCGCGATAGCCTGGACGGTTTTTGACTTCGCGATTGAGTTCTTGGCGCAGCAGCGACTGCACCTCATTGCCCGTGAGCGCGATGGAAGCCTCTCCCTCCTCTAATCCTGGTGATGACGCATCTTGTCCCTCAAGGCGGCAGTCAGCTGGTACCGTGAGCTGCTTCTGCTGCGCCGTGGCCCACTGCTGAAGCGCAATAAGATTAGGCACGATTAGAGCACCCAATACTTTTTGATCTTGTCCCACCAACATTATCTGATCGATGTAGGGACTGCGGATACAGGCGTCTTCGATGGGCTGAGGTTCGATGTTCTCGCCGCTGGTGAGCACGATGGTGTCTTTGGCACGCCCGGTAATGGTCAAATCACCGGCCCGGGTGACCCACCCCAAGTCGCCGCTGTCAAACCAGCCGTCTTTATCGATCGCCTTTGCCGTAGCTTCAGGGTTTTGGTAATACCCCTGCATGATCTGGGGGCCGCGAATCAAAATTAGCCCCTGTTTTCCAGCAGGAAGTGGCTGGCGCGATTCGAGATCGACGATGCGAATTTCGGTGCGGTCGAGGGCTGGGCCAGAGGTGCCACGAAAGTTGCGCTCGGGGCGACGGACGTTTGTGATTGGAGAGGTCTCTGTGAGGCCGTATCCCTGCAGCAGCTCTACGCCAATGATTTCGTAAAACAGGTCGAGATGCTTGGCCAAAGATCCGCCGCCGCTGACCAGATAGTTAACCTCACCGCCGACGGCCTCCCGCACCTTGCTGTAAATGAGGCGATCGCCCAGTTTATGGAGTGGGTACAGTACTGCCATAGTGACTGCCGACTGCAGCTTCTCAAGGAAAGAGGGATAGGGGTTCGTGAGGTCAAGCCCCGACGCCGTCCGCTTGGCCAGCACGTAGCGCTCGCTGGTCTCCAGGAAAAACTGCACGAGCCGCTGTTTGCTATCAGGCTGCTCTCGGAACTGCTTCTGCACGCCTTCGTAAATCGACTCCCAAATGCGGGGAACTCCCACCATATATTGGGGGCGATGCTGCTTAAAATCTTGCTTGATGTAGCGGATGCTGGTGTAGATTTGGGTGCAGCCTTGGGATAGAACAAAGTATTCAAAAGTGCGTTCGTAGGAGTGCCAGCTGGGCAGGATGCTCAACACCCGCTCCCCCGGCTGCGGCGCAAAAATGTAGGGCACCGTACTCACCTCGTACAGCAGGTTACCGTGGCTGAGCATCACCCCTTTTGGACGTCCACTGGTGCCGGAGGTGTAGATCAGCGTAGCAATATCATCTCCAGAACGATGGACGGGCGTCAGCTCCGTGGTTTCGCCCAAGGCAATGAGTTGAGCGTAGTTGAGACTCTCGACTGGCCCTTCCGGCGGCGCTTCATCGGAGAGTAGGACGATAAACCGTAGGGGGCGATCGCCCCAAGACTCTTGAAGGCGCTTCAGGGCTGCGACAGAATCCACAATCAGCCCCACGCTGCCGCTGTTGTCATAGATATACAGCAGCTCATCCCGGTCTGCTTGGGAGCTGCGCACGGCATTGATGCCCCCGGCGAGCATAGAACCTTGGTCGGCCACAAACCAGTGGGGTGAGTTATCTGCAAACAGGGCAACATGCTCGCCTGCCCCCAGCCCTAAGCGTTGTAGCCCAGCGGCAAAGGCTTGAATTGCTCGATACACCTCGGCGTAAGTCAGCGTTACCGGCGGAGTGTGATGAGGGGCATGTAGCGCCACCGCTGATCCAAACGTTTCTGCGGCCTGGGCCCAGATATTGGGTAGGCTTTGAACGTGACCGTAATCGATAGGCGTCCGTCGCGTCGCGCTGGAGGAGTGAGTCATAGCAGGTCTATAAAAAGGGTTAATGCCGCTTGTGTTAATGCTACGAGACCAGGCGCTAGAATAGACTACTGAGCAGACGGTATTCATCTCTGTCCGCTCTAGACCATTGGTGCGCCAGTTATCTGTTTTTATGTAGTTTATAGTGCTGAGAGCGTTTGGCAGCAGCCTGACCAAAGGCAGAGGAATAAATTGGTAGAGCCATAGCCGTACTATGGCCTATCGCCTCTAGCCGTTTTCACACCCCAATCCCGTCCACCCCGTATGCCGTAATTTGAATGCAACTTTCCAGTGCGTCAGCGCAATCTATGCCGGTTGTCCTCAACACCCTTCCCGATCCTGCTCGCGGCATTCAAGACTGCCCCAAGCGGGCGCGACAGCAGCTAGACTTGCTGCTGCTTGCAATTGAAGCCCTTGATTTGGGAGGCTCAGAGGCGCTTCTGCGGGTGGCAGCAGACCTCGGTCTCCAGTCAATTGTGGGCGATCGCGTCAACCTATGGCGCTTGCGCAGCACCAACCCACTGCGCCGGAACAGTCAGCGGCAGCCCATGAGCCTCCAAGAAGCAAAGGCCCTGACCCTGATCACCTGTCATCTGGCCAGACGGCTAACGGCCACAATCCGGCAGCTCTTGCTGGCACACCAACAGCTTCAGGAAAAGCAGCTCTCCGTTGACCACAACTTTGCCTTGGCCCACTACCTAGAGCGATTTCAGGCCCACTTCCATTCCCGCATGAACCCGAAGCGGGCTGCCGTCATTGCCTACCGCGATCCAGAAACGCTGAATACGCTAGCCCTGGGTCTACTGAATCAACTGCTGTTTTGCACTGGCACGGCAGGGCCACAGCGGCTGTGGGCCAGCCTATTCGATGGAGAGATCTCATGACAATCCAGCGTCACTACGACTTGCCCAACTGCCGCCTCATCATTGAAGGCTGGAGCAGCGACGCCACGGACAGCAGCGGTCGGCCTGTGCTGTCGATGGTGACCAATGCCGAATGCCACATTGCCGGGTACACCCATCCGTTGAAGGGCGGGAAGGCGTTCATCCATGGGCTAGCCCATACGGTCAATACCTATGCTCAAGGGTTGCTCAGCAACATTCCACGGGACAGCGCTAGCGCAGGCGTTCGCCTCAACCGTCTAGGTCTAAACCGCCATCAGCTGATTGTGCAGCCCGAAGGCGGTGCGACCAATGGGTCTGCTTCAGAGGGCCAAGCCAATGCTACCGGTGTAGTGGAACCCCAACAGCTAGAGCTGACAACGGTTCAGCTGTTCGACCTTGCCGAGGCGGTAGATCAGCTCGTAGCTGACACCCAAACCTTGCCGGACCTGGTGTTGCCGCTGTCGTCAGTCTCTCGCCGATCCGTTGTCTCACAAGAGCCATTAGCCCAACGCGCCATTCCTGCCGCCCTCGGCGTCTCTAGTCTGGTCGCTGCGGCGATCGCCCTGTTCTTTGTTCCAACGCCTGAGTTCCGCCCCACGGAGACTGAAGTCAATCCGGCAGGGGAGGAGCAGGTCGATGGGGCAGCAGAGACGCGAGATATCGGTGCCGATGGCCCTGACCCTGTTGACTCTGCCTCTGGGCAAGAGGCAGAGTCAGAGGCACAAGCCGAGCCCCAAGCGGTCTCAGACGGTCCAGAGGTATCACGCGATAGTGCCCTAGACGGCTCTAGCGCAGCCCCCGACGCTCCCTCCCCCAGTTCGGTAGGCGACGATGCCATTGACGAGCTATTTACAAACGCAGCTCCTCTGTCCGACAGCGATCAAATTGACGCACTGGTGCCGCAGCTACAGCGGTCAATTTCCCAAGCGTGGGAGGGCACATCCGAAACCGACGAGAATTTAGTATATCGGGTTGGGACCGATGAGGATGGAACCATTATTGGCTTCAAGCACGTCAACGATCCTGCATTGGAGTACGCCGACCAGACGCCTCTTCTAGAGCTAACCCAGACCCCCCAATTGGGGCGTGAACTAGAGTCTATCGGTCAGTTTCGCGTTGTGCTGCGACCCAGCGGAGTGGTGGAAGTCAGCCCGTGGTATGGACGTCCACCAGGGGAGTAACTGAACTGCTTTGGTGTTGGTTGGGCGTTGGTTGGGCGTTAGAGCTGTTCTCGGTACAGGGACTGCAGTAAGTTATCTAGGGTTTCCTCAGGGCAGCATTCAATTAGAGCGCTGTATACCTCTAGTAGCTTTGCGGCACTGTCGCCCAACAGAGGGCTCAACCCCCAAACGTCTTCAGTCCATTGCTGCGGGGTGCTGTCCTCAAAAATGAGTCGAGTGAGCAGCTGTTTGGCGTCGGATTTAGATAGAGGCATGGTAGCGGTTTCAGCATAGTCGGCTAACGACCATACTAGACGTGCTGGCGCTATTCTAGGTAAGAGCTTTGGAGAGGTATCTGCATGGCATACCGGTTGCCCACTTTACTCAATGCGCGGCTATCGCGGCGGATTGTTTTGTGGGTATTTGCCAGTATTGTCGCAATTGAAGTTCTGATTTTGATTCCCTCTGTTCTGCGGCGTGAGCGTGAGCTTTTACAGCACCTGACGGCGGTATCGGCGGCAAAAGCCTCAGGTGCACTTGAGGCTCTCCCGCCTCAAAATGAGGACGACATTTTAGCGGTGCTGAGTGCAGCTCAAGGTGACATGATCTTGGGAGGGGTACTCTACCGCCAAGACGGCACCTTAATCGGCACATTCGGAGAAATCCCCGAGTTGGGATTTGAGCAGATTCAGCGGGGGCAGACGGGGCAGCTCAACCGAGGTGCAGGCCGCTATGACGCAGTTTGGGAAATGCCCCCGATAGGCGAAGACTATGCTGTGGTGATTCGCCACAGCGCCGATGTTTATCGAGAGTTCTTGGCCTTTGTGGCCCGTATCGCTGGCTTGGTGGTTATTATTTCGATCTTCGTCACGCTGGCCACAATGATTGTGCTCAACCGCCTTCTGATTCACCCCATTATGCGGCTGCGGCAGGATCTGAAGCGGGCTGGGCAGGCCCTGAGCCAAGATCAAACTGCCGTTGTCGTCCCCCCCCTCCCCTCCATCGATCGCCCCCGGAAGGATGAATTAGGGGATGTGATGGTGGCCTTCGCCCAGATGGTGCACCAAATTGCCGAGGCGATCGCCAACCGGCAGGAGATAGAGGCGGAGCTGAGGCTATCGGAGGAGAAGTTCTCCAAAGCCTTTCGGTCTAGCCCCGATGCCATCATTATCAGCACCCTGGCCGAGGGGAGGCTGCTGGAGGTCAACGAGACATTTCTGCAGGCTATCGGGCTTAAGCAAGATGACGTCATCAACCGCACGGTGGATGAGCTGGGATTCTGGCTCCACCGTAGCGATCGCATCGCTATGGTAGCGGCTTTGAAGCGGCAGGGTATGATACGCAATCGGGAGTACCGGTTCCGCACGTCAGACGGTCGCATCCGAACGGCGCTCTACTCAGCTGAGAAAATTAGGTTGGGCAACAAAGACTGTATTTTATCGGTCATCAACGACATTACCGAGCGGAAGCAAGCTGAAGAGGCATTGAAAGAAAGCGAAAACCGATTTCGGGCGCTGATCGCTCAAGCGGTAGATGCTCTATTTGTGGTGGATCAAGCGGGCGATTTTGTGGATGTCAATCAGCAAGCCTGCCGCAACCTGCAATATTCTCGGGAGGAACTGCTGCAGCTCTCCGTATCTGATATCCAATGTGAGCTGCCGCGAGACGACTTTGCGCAGATTTGGCAGCGGCTCTCGCCAGAAAGCCCCATGACAATAGACGGCATCCACCGCCGCAAGGATGGATCGACGTTTCCGGTTGAGGTGCGGCTGGGCGTCATTCAGTTCAGCGGTCGCAAGCTCGTTCTGGCCTTAGCCCGAGACGTTACCGAACGGAAGCAGGCTGAAGTCGCGATCGCGCGACTGGCAGAAATCGGTGAGCTGTCGTCAATGATTGTGCATGAGGTCCGCAACCCCCTGACAACTGTAATTATGGGCCTGAGCTCATTTAAGCGTCTGGACTTGCCCGAGCGGGCTCAGATGCGGCTGACCTTGGCACTGGAAGAGTCCGAGCGGCTGCAGCGGCTGCTGAATGAGATTTTGCTGTACGCCCGTGACCCTAAAATCGAGCCGGTTCCGGTGGATCTACTGCCCCTCTGCTTAGAAATCCGAGACAGTCTGGTATCAGCGGCAGCGACCCAGAACCGCCAGGTCAATCTAAACGTTGACCCTAGCGACTCTGTTGTTGTGCTGGGCGATCGCGACAAGCTGAAGCAGGTGTTCATCAACTTAGTGACCAACGCCTGCGAGGCGAGTCCGCCGAACGTTGATGTAGCCTGGCATATTGACGTCACTGGCCCTAAAACCACGGTTCGCATTCAAAACGGCGGCGACCCAATCCCGCCTGACGTCTTGCCGAAACTGACGCAGCCCTTCTTTACGACCAAATCCTCAGGCAACGGATTGGGTCTGGCCATTACGAAGCGCATCGTGGAAGCCCATGGCGGGGAATTGCGAATAGAGTCATCGGCGGACCAAGGCACAACTGTCACAGTAGCGCTGCGCTCAATACTGTAAAACCGTTACATACAATGGATATAGCGCCGCTCTATCCCTCCACCGCACCCCTACCCTCCACCTTGCCCCTACGGCCATTTTCATGCACCATGCCTCCATCCGCACCGCTGATATTCATCGCGCCATCGCCTTTTACGAGCTGCTGGGCTTTGAGGTCTGTGAACGTTTTACGGCAGGCATTACCCTTGCCTGCTGGATGGAAGGTTTAGGAGGCCGTATTGAGCTGCTTCAAGTGCCACAGCCAGCACCGACGGCAGATGCCTTCAGCGATGAGCACTATACGGGGTACTATCACCTATCATTTGACCTCACCGCCGCCGTATCGAGCTTGCCTGATTGGATGGCGCAGCTGAGTAAGGCGGCCCAAGCCCGCGATATGGCCCCGCCCAATGTCTTGCTTGCCCCCTGTCAGCAGGTGATCGGCGATCGGGTCTACGAGGTGGCGTTCATTGCCGATGCCGACGGCCTGCCCCTGGAGTTGTTACGGGTGTTAACGTAATGCCATGGGACGACTGACTCCAATGCTGAAGGCGATCGCGATGCTGATG
Organism: Elainellaceae cyanobacterium; assembly: GCA_049647905.1. Taxonomy (GTDB): domain Bacteria; phylum Cyanobacteriota; class Cyanobacteriia; order CAKZMO01; family CAKZMO01; genus JBCCAG01. The sequence goes on from JBARYO010000287.1 coordinate 7,852, forward strand.
GGGAGTGCTTTGGTCAATGCTCTGGCCGCCTGTCAGCCAGAGGTGCCAGAGGCTGCACCATCATCATGGCCTACAGAGACGGCCCCAGCGTTAGACAGTGCTCCGGTGGAAACGGCACCAGTTTCCCTGGTGCCAGTACGTTCCGCCGCTGAAACTGAGTCACCAGAGTCGTCTGGGGAACCAGCAACCTTAGCCGCATCCGATGACCAAGATATTATTGTCTACGAAGAACCCTCGACAGATGCTGCCGACGTCGCCTCCGCCACCAGCGGCGATCGCGCTCGGATTTTAAAGGCCCAACGCTCTAGCGGCGGTGGGGTTTGGTACTACGGTCAATTTGACGCCGGGGTAGAGGGATGGGTGCAGGGGACGGTTGTGACCTTTTCGGAAACCGACTCTCGCACCAGCCGCCCTCTCGTGGTGCTGCCGGGCGGCGGGCAAGTCTACACCCAGCCCAGCGCGGACTCCGAGCTGGTGCAGGACCTGGAGGGGGGCAGCGTCATTGCGGCTGAGCAGCGTCGCAGCAGCGATAAGGTTTGGTTCTACAGCGGCGGCGGCTGGATCACTGGCGAGAGCCTGTTTCATCCAACCTGCGTTGAGTTCAATGGCTACCTCCCGTTGATTGTGGTGCCGGGGGGAACAACGGTCCATGACACAGCGGCGTATCAAATTCCGGTCAAAAACCGGCTGGATGGCGGCGAGCTGGTCTTTCCGTTCGACAGGGTCCAAAACAGCACGGGTACCTGGTTTGAAACTGACCAAGGCTGGATCAGCGGCCAGTCGCTGTTCTACCCGTTTTGCGAGGCGAATTCAGCTCAGCCATCGCAGTCATCTGACATCACACCACCAAATCAGCCCTAAGGTGCGGTAGCATCACAAAGTGGAATTGGGCTAAGCCGTGACTGACCCTTCAACAAATCCGACTAAGACGCCAACACCGGCGCGATCGCGGCCAGCACGCTCTGGACTTCGGTCTGTTCTCGTGCTAATTTTTCGGCTGCTGTTGTTGGGTGTTGGCAGCGCCCTGGCCTTGGTGATTGGCATCTTGGTTGCCCAAATGGCTCCTGGATCTGTCGATCGGCAACCGCTATTAGAAGACCTGCTCCGGGGCGTAGCAAGATTTAGGGGGACGCCCTATCCCCAAGTGGACCCACCGGACCAGAGGGAGGCCCTCGACCTGCCTGCTGCTGATTCAGCTGATAGCGTTACGCTACCTGACAGGCCCACCTCGCCTGACGCTACCCCGCCGAGGGTGACGGATGCGCCCGGCGAAACTAACGCCCCTGATGGTGCTAGCACCGCTGAGAAAACCGAGCCCGCCATCCCAAAGGAGCCGCCATCCTTACAGCGCTCACCAACCCTGCGCCGGGAGCTGGCCCAGCTGCGCTCAGAGCAGTTGGCCCTCGAAGAGGCGATCGCCCAGCTTGAAGCTCAAGTTGGTATTGAACCATCCACCCAATCTCTCGACGCCCGAATTGCAGAACTAGAGCGACGGCTCAGCGCGGCGCAGCCCACACCGCAACCGAGCCCTCAAAATTAGCGGCTTCGGCTCCAAGCCTTTTAACCCAAAGCGTTCCAATCCCAAACGTTCCAATCCCAATCCCCCAAAACCCAATGCAGGTCATCTTCTTCGGTACGCCGCAGTTCGCCGTCCCTACCCTCCAGCGGCTAATTGAGCGGGCCGATATTACTGTTCAGGCGGTGGTCACGCAGCCTGACAAACGGCGCGGGCGCGGACGTGGGCTATCTCCCTCACCCGTCAAGGCTTGTGCAACGGCCCACCAGCTGCCGGTATACCAGCCTGCCCGGCTGAAAAAAGACGCCCCCACGTTGGCCCATCTGAATCAGGCAGGGGCGGACGCGTTTGTCGTCGTGGCCTACGGGCAGCTTCTATCCCAAGCCATTTTGGATATGCCACGGCTAGGCTGCCTCAACGGTCATGGCTCCCTGCTGCCAAAATATCGCGGTGCTGCCCCAATTCAATGGAGTTTGTACCATGGCGAACCCGAGACTGGGATCACTACCATGTTGATGGATGCGGGGATGGATACGGGGCCGATGTTGCTGAAGCAGGCAACGCCCATAGCGTTGATGGACAATGCCGTGGATATCGCCGAGCGACTGGCTGGAATCACGGCGGATCTGTTGATTGAAACGCTGCTGGAATTGGACCAAGGGCAAATTGTGCCGCAGCCACAGCCTGACGGTGAGGCAACCTATGCCCCACTCTTATCTAAGGCAGACTATGCCTTGGATTGGTCTCGTTCGGCGATCGCTCTGCACAACCAGGTGCGCGGATTTTATCCCAATTGCTTCACCGGGTTTGAAGGGCAATCGCTAAAGGTCTTGCGCATGCTGCCAATCGACCATGCTGATGGGACGGAGACTGCGCTGAGCGGCTGGATTGCTCCCGAGGACGCCCCTAAAGCGCCGGGGACTGTGATTGACATCATCAAGCAGCAGGGGCCTGTGGTGCAAACCGGGGAGGGGCCGCTCTTGCTGCAGCAGGTGCAGCCCTCTGGCAAGCGATCGCAGTCGGGGTGGGACTTTGCCAACGGCATGCGGCTAGCGGTGGGCGCAGTGCTGAGCTAGCCACCAACGCCGGTCGTTATTTCACCAACGCCAGCTCAGCGAGCCAGTCCACCTTCGACCGCACCGCATCAGGCCCAGGCATCTGGTCCAAGCGCATCAGCTCCGAAATCGCCGCGATTTCCGCATCTCGATTGATTCCAGCGACGGCAAGAATGCGATCGCCCTGGCGGTAGAAGGCCAAGAACTCTGGATTATCGATATCCTCTAAATTACCCTCGGTAATCACCTCATCCCAGTCCGACGCATGGCCGACGTAGCGGAGCTTGAGGTCAAATTGCCCCGTCCAAAAGAAGGGAACGCCGCGAAACGGAGTTTTCTGCCCCAGCATATTGCGAGCCGCGACCCGGCCCTGCTGGGCGGCCAGCTGCCAATGCTCAATGCGCACATTTTCCCCAGTGCGCCAGTCTGGAAAGGTGGCGATGTCGCCTGCGGCATAAAGGCTATATCCGGCGTTGAGATACTCATCTACGGGGACGCTCTTATCCTCTGAGTCAAGCTCAAGCTGCTGTATATAATCCGTTGCGGGCTGAACCCCAATGCCCATGACAACCAGCTCAGCCGGGAAGGACAATCCATTCTCGGCAACGACAGATTCAACATGGCCCGTACCCTTGACCTGAGCCAGCTTCGTCCCCAATTCAAAGGTAACGCCATTGGCCTCATGCACCCGCTGAAATAGGCGGCCAACTTCAGGGCCTAAGAGCGTTTCGAACGGAACCTCTCCTGGCGAAATTACCGTCACCGCAATGCCTTGCTGGGTCAAGCTAGCGGCAGTTTCCATGCCAATGAAGCTAGCGCCAGCAACTACAGCTCGCTTGGCGTCTTTTGCCGCCTTAGTGATGGCCTCCGCCTGCTGCTGGTTGTGCAGCTTGTAAACGCCATCAAGCTCCACGCCATCTAGGGGCGGCAGCTTGGCCTTTCCCCCTGTGGCCAGCAGTAGAGCGTCGTAGGCCAAAGTCGCCCCATCGTCGAAGGTAAGCTGCTTTTCTTGGGCCAGCACCTCAGTGACGCGCGACCCGACTTTGACGTCAATATCGTGGGCCTGATAAAACTCCGGCGATCGCAAGGGAAGAGCCTCTGCCGAGGCATCGCCGGACAAATACTGCTTACTCAGCATGGTGCGATCGTAGGGCAGCTCATCCTCAGCAGTAATCATGATTAGCCTGCCTTCAAACCCTAAGACCCGGAGTGCCTCAGCCGCGTTGGTGCCCGCTGCCCCCGCTCCCAAAATGACGAAGGTTCGCCCGTCGCCATCAGAATTATGGCGTGCCATCGGGCGCGTCCGCGAGGGCTGAGGCTCGTCGGGTAGCTGGACAATAATGTCGTTCCCCTCAATGTTGACGGCATAGCTGGGCAAGCTGTCGAGACCGGGGGGACAAATCTGGTCTCCAGTGGTGACGTCAAAGCTGGCATTGTGCCAAGGGCAAACGACCCGGCGATCGCAGAGTACGCCTTTGGCTAGGTTTGCTCCATTGTGGGTACATTTAGCACCTGTCGCATAAACAGTGTCGCCGACCTGGCTCAGCAGAAGGGGAGTATCACCAGCTGTGACGGCCAGCATTGTTCCGGGCTTGAGGTCGCTCGTTTGGGCTACGGTTTGTTTATTCATTACAGTTCTCTACAATCCACTGCGCTAGACGCATCTACCACTGTTTATTAGTGTGAAGAGGTTGCTCGCTATACCCATCTGGCTAAGGGCAGACTAGACATCAGGTCATGGGCAAGATATTCTCTTATCGCTCAGGCAGTGGAAATGCTGTAGGTTAACGAGGTAGACCATGGACGCGACGATGGGCAACAAAAAGATACAGTTGGCGCTGCTGCTGTAATCAGATATGGAAGTAGACGAGTTTCTAGAGCGCTACGCCGAAGGGCAGCGAGACTTCAGGGAATGTAACCTAGTTGGCGCTGACTTGAGCGGTCAAACCATGGAGGGGGTTGACCTGCGCCGTGCTGTTCTCATGCATACCAAACTGGACCGTGCCAATTTGGCTGGCGCCAACCTACGGGAGACGAATCTACAGCACGCTTCAATCGATCGCGCCATCTTAACTAACGTCAACCTAATTGGCGCCAGTCTGTCGTCGGCTTCGCTGAGAGGAGCCCAGCTCGCAGGAGCAGGAATGCGAGCGGCAACCCTTAATAAGGCGAACTTAGAACATGCCGATTTGTCTCGCACAAACCTGAGCGAAGCTCTCATTGGTCAGGTAAAACTCGGGCGAGCAACGCTCAAAAATGCCAACCTGAATCGCGCGCGACTCGTGCGGACAGATTTATCGTGGGCCAATCTAGAATTTGCGGTCTTGACCGGCAGCCTGCTCAATCGGGCTTGTCTAGACGATGCCAACCTGACTAGCGCAGTTTTGAATGGGGCTAACTTAGAAGACGCCCATTTGAATCGAGTCAACTTGAGCCACGCCAAGCTCGTCGGGGCTAATCTACAATGTGCCTCCCTTGTTGGAGCAGACATTCGTAATGCGCTAATCAGCTGGACGTCTCTAAGG
>JBARYO010000288.1:0-4490 GCA_049647905.1 Elainellaceae cyanobacterium
GGGAATACCTGCGCCTTGGCCCTGCTTAGACCTGGTCGATTTAGCAGCGGGACTAAGGCTGTTGAATCGGCCAGGTTCCCTCCACGACCCAGTCGTCCTCAAGACACTGATAGAGTTTCATGTCCCATCCTGCTCTAACTGACCAGTCCAGCGCCTCGCTCAAAGGCAGCAGCACCTCGTGCTGGGCCTCATCTGCAGGGGAGGCTAGCACAAGGCGAAGCTGATTGCGGAGGGTCAGCGCCACGGGCACAGCCTGGAGCTGCTTTTTGAAGCGAGCCATCACCTGCTGCGTCCAGTCAGACGATAGCTCTAGCTCATGTTGCGGCGGCGAGTAGTGCGGCTCAACAATCTCTACCACAGCCGTCTCGATCTGAGGGGCGGCGACAATAGCGTCATCGAGGTGTCTCACATAGGTTGTTGTATCGTCCTGGCCCGGAAAGTCATTCGTCAAGGGGCAATAGGGCAGCTCGACTGGCTTTCCCAGAGCATGGGACACCTGATCGCGATAGTCCGCGATCGCTTCGGCAAGAGCACCTGTCGCGTACAACCGAACCGAAAACTGGGCCATATTTTTCCTTGTACTATTGTGAGAGCGAGTCTCTGATTGCGCCTTGGGTCATGGCGGCGATCGCCTGGTCTGTGGCTTTGGGCAGGTGATAGTATTTGCCGCCCGCATTCTGGGCTAGCTCTTTGGCAAAGCCAGTGGAGACAAACTTACGCTCCGTATCCACAATCAAAAACTGGAATCCCGTACCCCGAATCTTACCGGCAATGTCTAATAGCTCAGCCTTAATGTCTGGCTTCTCCCCCTCGGGGATAGTTTCACCTAAAGACCGAGCGAGGGGAATGTTGCCCCGCCCATCGGTAATCGCTACAATCAGCACTTGACCAATATCCCCCGACTTTTGGGCATTAACCCCAACCCGAACGGCCTGGGTAAGACCATGGGAGAGGGGCGATCCGCCGCCGCAGGGCATCCGTTCTAGGCGACGGCTGGCGGCAGAGATGGACTTGGTGGGGGGCAGCAAAACCTCGGCCTGCTCTCCCCGAAAGGGAATCAGCGCAATTTGGTCACGATTCTGGTACGCCTCTGTCAGCAGCCGCAGCACCGCGCCTTTGGCCGCCTGCATCCGGTTTAAGGCCATAGACCCCGAGGCATCCACCACAAACACCACCAGCGCCCCAGACTTACGGGCCAGCTGCTTGTTGCGAATATCCGTCTGCTCCACCACCACCCGGCGATTCGGGTAGCGCTCTCGCCTAGCTTTTTGATAGGGCGCGGCAGCCCGCAGCGTGGCGTCTACGGCGATGCGGCGTACCTGCCCTCGGGGCAAAATGGGGCGAATATAGCGGCCTCGGTCTTCCGAGAAAATGGTGTTGCGAGCGCCGGACTTGCCCTGGCGCTGAGCCGTCTGAGTAAAGGCCAGCACCGATGGATCCAAAATCACGCCCTCTGGGTCAAAGACGAATTCTTCGGGAATGTCGGGAACCGAATCTTGGTCCTGCTCCTCCTGGTCTTGGTCCTGATCTTGCTCCTGCTCGTCTTGGTCTTGAGAGGAGTCTTCAGGTTCCTCCGGCTCTGGCGGCGGCGGTGGCGGCGGGGGTTGTTGGTCAGGCGGCGTTTCCACCTGGGTGGCGCGGGGCACAATCACCAGCTCAACCGCTTTACGCAGGTCTTCAGCATTGAGGGCGGTCCGCCCGTCTAACGCCGCATGGGCCTTAGCCACCCGCACGGCAAACAGCTCGGCCCGGTGCCCCTGCACCCCACCTCTCAGGGCTTCATTCACCAAGTAGGCGACCTGGTCTCGGGTAATCACCACGTCACCCAGCCACTCCCGCGCCAGCAGAATCTGGGTTTTGATGCCGTCAATATCATCAGCGTACTGGGCCAAAAATGCGCGGGGAGACTCGGCATAGTCCACCGCCTGCTGCACGGCATCCACCCGCTCATCCACGCCAAGCACCTGGTCTGCGGAAAGGGCGATCGCGATGCGGTCAATGATGTGGGGGCGCAGCTCACCTTCCTCGGGGTTATAGGTGGCGATGAGGATGGGGCGGCAGGGATGCTCAACGCTAATGCCCTCCCGCTCGATTTGATTACGGCCTTCGGTGACGGTGCCCAAAAGCAGGTTGGAGATTTGCTCATCCAGCAGATTGATATCGTCGACGTACATCACCCCACGATGGGCCTCTGCAAGCAGCCCCGGCTGCAGGACGGGCTTTCCCTGCTTCATGGACTGGGCCACATCCACCGAGCCCAGGAGGCGATCTTCTGTGACGCCGAGGGGCACCTGAATGAAGGGGCAGGGAATGACCTGGGTGTTGGATTCCTCAGTGGCCTCTGGTGCATTAAAATCAGGGGCCGCGTTGTAGTACGAGTCTTTGACCACCTCGATGGGGGGGAGGAGGGCGTGCACGGCTCTCGCCATGACTGATTTGGCTGTGCCGCGTCGCCCGGCGATGACGACACCACCTAGCCCTGGGTCGATGGCCACTAGCAGCATGGCGAGCTTGATGGCCTCTTGACCGACAACGGCGGTGAGGGGAAAGGCAATGGGGGCGGTGGAAACCATATATCAAGCGTAAATGTCTTGCTTGACTTACGATATCAAGATTTCAGGACAGCGGACTAGAATTGATACGCTAGGTTATGTTAACGTTTTCATCTCAGCCAAGCTAGATGGGGATTGAGCAGCAGCGGCAGACTGGGCTGGCGTAACCGCTAGTCCCGCAGGGATTTTCGCGCCCGCTTCACGTAGCTCTTCACCGTCTCATGCTTGAGGCCCATATCTTCTGCAATATCCATCAGCGATTCCCCAAACTCTCGCCGCGCCAGCGCTGTCGCCCAGATTTCCGCAGCGCTGCGGGCGCGATCGCCCCCCTGCCGCTTGCGCTGGGCCATAAACCGCGCGGTTAGGTCATCAATGCGCTGGGCCAAAAGCTGTGAGGTTTGGGCGGCAGGATCTGCCACTGCCATGTCGGTGCGGTCGGGGGAGGTCCAGCCCAGCCGGGTTTGGCCAAGGCCGAAGGTGGTCTTGTGGCCGGTGCCGCAGTAGGGGGCGAACTGGCCCAGGGTGCAAAACAGCTGCACAAACTCAGGGCGGGTCGCGGAGGGTCCGGTCAAGCCCATCTCAATTGCGCCGATGAACCCGGTGACCGATCCCCGCTTCCCTGCGGCCACCTTGAGCGATCGCACCCCGTGGCGCAGGATAATAACGTGGTCATCTAGCCAGTCTAAAAACTCAGTTTGGTCTACGGTTGGCTGGTCTGAGAGGTCGTTCCAGCGGCGCAGGTAGCTGTGAAAGATATTGCGGGGGATGGGCAGCGGCAGGTGGCGGCCCCGGCTGCGAAAGCTCGTGGGAGAGGTGAAGCTGAGGGCAACTTTGGGCTTTTCGGGGTAGGGAAGCTTTCCGAGAGCCTTGTAAGTGGTGGCGGAGTCAACCTTGACGCTATGAATCGCCAGCGGCGCATTTCGCAGGTCTAGGGTTTGGGGGAGATGGTCTAGCCAGCCTGATAACCACTGCACCAGCGGCTTTGAGAGGGCCGTCACCGTCCAGCGATAGGTCTTGCCTCGCACCAGCCGCAGCTGCTGCCCACTGGGAACAAAAGCCCCGTCTAAGCCCGAAACGGTAAAAGCCTTTTCGCTGGCCTCATCGTGCAGGATTTGGGAAAGCTCGGGGTTGCTTTCCTGAATCTGCTGCAGAAACCAGGCGTGTAAACCGATGGAATATTGGCTGTAGAGATCGTAGTCTTTGGAAGCTTTGAGGTCGAAGGTGAGGCTCAGCAGCTCGGTTTTTTGGGGCCAAGGCGTCTGGGATGATTTTGCTGTGGCGGTGCGCTGATCTGGCGTAGATTTGGCGCGTGTAGACGGCGTGTGGGGCTTGGTGGGTGCCATGGGACAAATTGGGGTTTCTGTCCCCGTTTGGGGTTGGCAACAGCTTAGCATGGTGGGCCTTGAATCTGGGGCGGCTCAAACATGATTTCAAACCGGGCGTTGGGCATGTAGCGGCGGATGGCTCGCAGGTGGTCGTCGGCGTCTTGGCGGTTGCGGAAGCGGGCGACGGTGTGGCGCTGCATCTTTTCGCGTAGGAGTATGAGCATCCAGGGGTGGCAGCCTGGCGGCAGCATTGACACTTCTAGGTGGGCGACTCTGGCGGGTTCGAGTACGGATTGGAGAATTTGGATGATTTGCTCTCGGGTGGGGCTGTCGTCTATGGGGTGGAGAACCCATCCGGGTTTGGGCTGGTGCTAGAAGCTGAGCTGGTAGGCCTGGTGGGATTTGGCGCGATAGATGGTCCAGGTGGGGGGCTGGTGCTGCGGGTGGATGGTGAAGCCTTGGGCTTGGAGTGCGGACTGGATGCGAGAAATTTCCATGGTGATGGGGTGGTCTTGGGGACCACGGGTGGGATGAGTCATAGCAATTAGGTTGGATGTAGAAGAGAACCGGCTAGCTAGAAGCGGCTCGTTGAGAGGTTGTGGCGCTCTATACC
>JBARYO010000289.1:0-2277 GCA_049647905.1 Elainellaceae cyanobacterium
GGCCAAACCCCATGATCTTTGCCTTTCGCTTTAAGCGATCGTCTACGAAGGGTCTGACGTTCTCGATGGAGCCGATTTGCTCCAGCATCAGCAGCACCTCTTCGTTGGCCCCGCCATGCAGCGGACCGGCCAGCGTCCCCACAGCGGACGCCACCACGGCGTAGGGGTCGGTCAGGGTAGATGCCGTTACCATAGCCGAGAAGGTGGAGGCATTGAGAGTGTGCTCAGCGTGGAGCGTGAGGCAAACGTCAAAAATTTTCGCCGCCAAGGGATCAGGCTCTCGCTCGTTGAGCATGTAGAGGAAGTTGGCGGAGTAGTCCAAATCATCGCGGGGCTGTACTGGATCGTTACCGCGCCGCATCATGTCAAACGCCGCCACCATGGTGGGAATCTTGGCCAGCAGTCGCACCACCGCTGCCCGGATGTAGGCCGGATTGTCTAGGGCACGGCGGGAGTAGAAGAGCCCCAGCGCGGCGGCGCAAGCCTGTAGCGCATCCATGGGATGGCCGCTTTCCGGGAAGCATTTCATCATGTCCCGAATGCGATACTTGAGCCGGCGGTGGAAGCGAATTTCATACTCAAATTCCGCTAGCTCATCTGTTGTCGGCAGGCGACCCCAAATCAAAAAAAATGCCGTCTCAATGAAGCTACTCTCTCGAGCGAGATCACCGATACGGATGCCACGGTACTCAAGGATACCTTTACTCCCGTCGACGTAGCTGATGTCAGACTCCTTGGCAGGAACCCCTTCTAAACCGGGATGATAGTCATGTGCAACAGACATAGTAATGTGCTTAGGGTGCCAGTAAGTTACTTAAAATCAAGCTTGACACATTTCTCGCCGCTGTAAACTAGCCGTGGTGATTTTCTGATAAACGTTCTGTGATATAGCTATGGCGTGAAACTGTACGGTAGCCGCTAAAGGAGTAACCGCGGCGGAGCCAGCCAAAATAATTGACTTCGGCCCACGGGAGAGCCCTCGTTGGGTAATGTCAGCGCTAAAACACTCGCCTTCTTTACCTCTAAGCCCCCCCGGACTTGACCCCACAGCAGCGCCTCTGCCCATGCGCTCAAGTTGGGCTGATGCCCGACGATGGCGATCGCCTCCCCAGGCCAGGCCGAGAGCCAGCTGAGCCACTGCTGAAGCTCCCCCTCTGGCGCTAAATCCGCTGAAACCTGGAGGCGATCGCCCACCCCCGCCTCCAGCAAAATCTCCGCCGTCTGCTGCGCTCTGGTCAGTGGACTGGTTAAAATCAGCTCGACGTGCATTTTTTCCGCTAGCCGCTCGGCCACCTGGCGGGTGCGCTGCTGGCCTTTTTCCGTTAAGGGGCGATCGCCATCGCTGGGGTAAGCGCCTCGCTCAGCGGCAATGCCGTGGCGAATGATGTAGAGGGTGGTCATGGCCTATGTATTAAACAGCTGAAACCGCTGCAGCTGCCGTTCAAGCGCCTGGGGCAGGGCCTTACTCAGCTCTTTGCGGTTGCGGAAGCCAATCCGGTAGCGGTTGGGTAAGTCGAACGGGTATGGCCCCAAATCATCGGAGCGCTCCATATGCAGCAGCAAAATCTGCTCGGGGCGTTTGCTGTGCAGCGCGTAGCCCAGCTCCACGCAGACCTCCGGGCTGGGGATCAACCGGGGTGGGTCACCGTCTATTTGATGAATCGGGGTGCCATCGGCCACGAACAGCAAACATTGGTTGATTTTGCGCATCAAATTGCTGGTGAGGCGCGCGGGGCCGTCGGCCAGTCGGTCGGATTCTTCTAGCCGCAGGGGCAGTCGCGATCGCCCGTTAAGCTGGTCTACGGCGCGGGTCAGCTCATCCCGCAGCAGCTCTCCTGAGGTGGAATAGTCGGTCTGATAGCAGAAAAACACGGTGGGCTCTAGGCTGGCCATGATCTCCTGCTTGGAGAAGTAAATTTCATGGCTGATCAAGTCTACGTTGGCCACGCGGTAGCCGCCGCTGCCCTCAATGTAAAATTCTGCGGGTTCTCCGCTGAGGTAGCGCTCGAACCAGTCTGAGCGTCGCACGGCATCGGCTTCATCTAAGAAGTCGGCCCGTAGCCCTGACTTTAGTAGGCTGTTGCGGCTGAGGCGTAGATCGTGGGGGCGCTCTTCTAGCTCGCGGAGGGGCATATATTCGGCGAGGTACCACGCTTTGAGGGCAATAATTGCCATGGTGATTTAGGGTGTGTGGCTGGGATGTATGGATTGGCGAATTATATCTTAGCGGTGACTGAAATCGAATTATAGTACAAAAATACTTATTTGGTGCAGCCA
>JBARYO010000290.1:0-2462 GCA_049647905.1 Elainellaceae cyanobacterium
GCTCAATACAAAAGAATGGTTCCTTGTGCAGCTTTGATCCCCCCGCCTCCGGCACCCCCCTTGCTAAGGGGGGATTGGGGGGATCTCCCGTCTTAAATCAACTTTTTCCGCTTCAACAAATCCACCACAATCGGGTGGAGGTCATACCACAGATCATCATTCTCATATTCCAGCACATACAGCCCGTGCAGCAGCTCCAAAAAGTCATCGCTCATCGCATCAGGCGGCGTAAAATTCTCGTAGGTCTCAGTCAACATATCGTAGCGATGGGTGCCGAGCGGGCGGGCAAACTGGTTGCGCAGCGACTTCACCGCTTCGGCCAAAATATCTGCGTCGATCTTAATGTCTTCGTTCTCGGGGTCTAGCTCCAACTCCAGCATGCATTCCCGGCAGCACTCCCGACCCAGCCGCATCATTTCCCGCAGCACGCCGCCGCTGCGCAGCACAATCTGTCGCCTAACCTCTGGCTCAATCAAGTGATCTGGAACTCGCTTTTCTAAAATCTTTTCCAGCATCGCAGCATTCTTTTCAATCGGCGGGGCGGCGGCTTTATGCGCGGTGTCCTTCGTATAAAGCTTTGTGACTGACAGCATCGCCAGCATATCGCACTCAGACTCTAGCGTCACAAGCAGTCGCGGCTCGCGAATCACCGCGATGGGGATGGTAAACACCACCCGAATCCTGGGCGAAAAGAGAGACTTAACGTTTTCCTGAAAAATGGTTCTAACAACCCCGAGATCGAGCTTGTCCAAGTCATCGATCAAAACCAGCACTTCTTTACCAGTAGCGGCCTGAATTGTCGTCGCAATCCGGTCAATTTGGTCTGAAAGCTCAGAGACGCGCCGCTCGTAAGTAACTTTAATTTCTTCTCTAAAGGAGCCCTCTTTTTGTAGCTTGCCGCTGAAAAAGCCATAGAGGTCAACCCCAGCCGCTAGCTCTTGTTTGAGCTGCTTGCTGTAGGTATCGCTCTTTGTTTGGGTGAACCAGTTGATCAGCTTCTCCTTTGTTGCCTCAGGAACCGGCATCTTGCTCTTTGTGGCCTGGCTGAGCAGTTTGAGCGCAATCGAGTAGAGAATGGTGATGTGGTTGACGTCTGACATCTCCATGGTCTCTGCAATGGAGAATCGAGCGATGTACAACCCATCATTGCGCAACTGCCGCGCTAGCTCAGCCAGCAGCGTGGATTTTCCGCAGCCGCGATGCCCCGTAAAAATTAGCTTGCTGGCTTTGTCAGAATTGCTGATGGCGCTCTGCAGCCTGGCCAATGTGCGTTGGCCATAGGGCACACGAAACTTTTCGATCTCCGCCGCCGAGAGCAGCGGAAATAGATCGAGGTTGCGAAGCACTGCTCTAAATTCTGTGTAGCGCTCATTGTCCATCGGCGAGGGTCCAAGACCAGCCATAGGCTAACGCCTCCAAAATCTGCACCCATCATACCGGAGTCCGACATCGGGTATCGACATCGGGCGCGGCGCGTTTACGGCAGTGACGCCACCCTATGCGCTGAAATACTTCGCCGCCGGGTGGTAGGCCACAATCGCCGTCGTCGACTGCTCCGGATAGAGCTGCTCACTCTCATCCATCGTCATGCCAATGCGCTCCGTCCCCAGCAGATCCAGCAGGGTGTACTGGTCCGCAATGTTGGGGCAGGCCGGATAGCCAAAGCTGTAGCGCGAGCCTTGGTAGCGCTGGGCCAAGATGTCGCGGATGCCCGCCGGGTCTTTGTCAGCCAAGCCGAGCTCCCGGCGAATGCGGGCATGGCTCCACTCCGCCACCGCCTCCGCCATTTGCACCGAGAAACCGTAGTAGTAGAGGTAATCGGTGTAGCGATCGCTCTCAAACAGGATCTTGGCATGCTCCGTCGCTACCTCACCCACCGTCACTGCCTGCATCGGGAAGACATCCACCAGGCCTGTCTCGCGGGGCGCGAAGAAGTCAGAGATGCACAGCCGCCGCAGGGACCTTTGGCGGGGAAAGTCGAAGGTGGCCACTGGGGCAAGCCCGTCAGGTAGCTTGGCAGCCTGCTGCATCACCGCCGGGTCGTAGAGGTGGAGGCTGTTGCCGTCGGCCTGACAGGGGAAATAGCCATAGACCACCTGGGGCAGCAGCAGGGTGTTGCTCAGAACCTGCTGCTTGAGATCTTCTAAAATCGGGTAGGCTTTTTCAGCCAAGAACAGGTCATACTCCTCTCGGGGCTGCCCTTGAGGCTTGCGGAACTGCCATTGCCCAGCGATCAGCGCCTGCAGGTCCAGATACTCAAATAGCTCTTCTAACGGAATGTCCTCTGGCCCCAGCACCTGGGTACCCCAGAACGGTGGGGTGGGTCGAGCGATGTCAATGGCTACGGCTTCGGAGCGCTGAGTATCTACAGCAACCGCTTCAAGTACAGCAGATTCAGGCGTGTCTGTACTTGGTACCTCATCGACCAGGGCAAGATCCGCGCCATGACCATTTTGCCCAGC
>JBARYO010000291.1:0-8685 GCA_049647905.1 Elainellaceae cyanobacterium
GCTCATCATTCATATCTAGATCAACCTCATCCAACGTAGGACCATTGTCTGGATTAATCTCTCCGGCGCGATCGCCGACATTAGCCGCGCCGCCAGATTGAATCTGAGGTTCTTCAAGAGGCTTTTCGTCTTCAATCATCCTGACTTATTGAAACGTCGAACTTAATTCTGCTCTACATAGATAGTTTTACTTTACAGTGAGGCAATGCGGTTTTGGGGAAAACCGTACTGCATTGCCCGTAAACTGGTCAGCTATGGGACGTCTGCTGACGTTATGGGAAAATTATGATACAGACATGTGCCTTTGTCTATTTGCGGCTATGGCATAGGCTGTGCATGTCTGGCGCAGTCGGTAGCTTGCACAGCAATGCCTGCGGCGTAGCGTGAGTTGTCCGCGCAAAGTTGTAACAATAGATACAGCGACGCCCGTGTGATATATGTGACGACTCTTGGAAGTCGGCGCTAAATAGCGTCGTCAAAATGGCTCTGCTCTTGGCCGAGCTGTTGCCGCCCGGCCAAGAGCGGCTGCGAGATGGGTACAGTACAATTCAAGAACTAATACTGCATCAGCTATGGCTAATTCTTCTCAAAGACGCGCACTCGTCGTCCGGCAGGATTTTTCACCGTTTGGCAACAAACTGGTTCAAGCAGGCTATGTCGATTCAGAGCAAATGCAGCAGGCGCTAGTTGAAAGCCGGAAATCCGGGCGTCCGCTGACAGATATCATCGAAACGCTGACGGGAAAGAACCTGCCGCCAGAGCTCCTGCGACAGTATAAAAAGCAGCAGCTTTTCGAACTCAAAATTCTTTTTGGGGTAGAATCTCTCGACCCAGAAATCAACGAGATTCCGACAACGCAGGTCAGCCAGCTGATCGATGGGTTGATTCCAGAAGACACCTGTCGCCGTTACCAACTTATTCCTCTATCGCGCAACGAGACCGACCCGCCATCGGTGCTTGTCGCCATGGTTGATCCGGATAACTTAGCTGCTCAAGACGATCTCAACCGTATTTTGCGGCCCCAGGGGTTGGCGCTGCAGCGGATGGTGATTACGCCGGATGATTATCAGCGCCTAATATCTCAGTACCTTGATGAAAAAGCCGAGCGTACGAAGCAGATTGAGCAGGAGTCTCGGGTCGATGTTCGCTCCGATTTGGAGGGGCTAGATTATCTTGACTTAGAAGATGCGCAGGATGACATTGAGGCGAACCTCGATAGTGCGCTGCAGGATGCAGAAGCAAAGCCTATTATTTCCCTAGTCAACAAGATGTTGATCAAGGCGCTGCAGAGCGACGTGTCCGATATCCACGTTGAGCCTCAGGACGACGCCCTGCGGATCCGCTACCGGAAAGATGGCGTATTGCGTGAGGGATTGGACCCCCTGCCCAAAAAACTTGTTCCCTCCGTGACGGCCAGACTCAAAATTATGGCTGATCTGGATATCGCAGAACGGCGAATTCCACAAGATGGCCGTATCCGCCGCCGCTTCGACAACCGCACTATCGATTTTCGAGTCAGTACTATTCCCAGTCGCTATGGTGAGAAGGTCTGTCTGCGAATCCTAGACAAATCGGACGAGTTTGGCCTGGACAGCCTCATCTCTGATTTGCCCACCCTGCACATCGTCAGAGAAATGGTCAGCCGGCCATTCGGCCTGATCCTCGTGACGGGTCCGACGGGGTCAGGCAAAACGACGACATTGTACTCAGCCTTGGCGGAACGCAACACCCCAGAAATCAACATTAATACGGTCGAAGATCCCATTGAGTATTCGCTGCCCGGCATTACCCAGGTCCAGGTAATTCGGGAGAAAGGAATTGACTTTGCCTCTATCCTGCGTTCGTTCCTGCGGCAAGATCCCGATGTGATTCTGGTGGGTGAGACTCGGGACAAAGAAACGGCTAAGACCGCAATTGAGGCTGCTCTGACTGGCCACCTAGTCCTGACAACGCTGCACACCAACGACGCTGCCAGCGCGATCGCCCGTCTCGGGGAGATGGGGGTCGAGCCCTTCATGCTATCGGGCTCCCTCCTTGGGGTATTGGCTCAGCGTTTGGTGCGTCAGGTTTGCGACAAATGTCGACAGCCCTATTCTCCTACCCAGGAGGAGCTCTCTCGTTTTGGCATTACCAGCACCACCGACTTGAGCCGGACGTTCTACAGGGCCAATGTCCTCAGCGTTGAGCAGATTCAGGCGGCTCAAGCGCAAGGTGGGGTGTGCTCTAAATGCGGTGGGTCCGGCTATAAAGGCCGCTGCGGCGTTTACGAGGTGATGCGCATGACCGAAACCATCGAGAGCCTGATTTCAGAAGGAGCGCCGACGGAGCGGATTAAAGAGGTGGCTGCTGAAGAAGGCATGAAAACGCTGCTTGCCTATAGTCTCGAGCTGGTTCGACAGGGGTTGACAACGTTCGAAGAGGTGGAGCGAGTCACCCTGACTGACGCTGGACTGGAAGCAGAGATAAAAGCCCGGCGGAAGGCTTCCCTGGTTTGCCGTACCTGCGACGCAGCTTTAAAGCCAGAGTGGTCCGATTGTCCCTACTGCACAACGCCACGCTTCCACGACGATTAGGCGGGACCCCGCCGCTAATTACTGTCGAAGCATCACTTACTGTAGAAAAGTGTTGCAAGGGTGATCGATATGGTCGGCATGGGGTGAACATTAAACAACACTGCTGCTCTGGGGCAAGGTCTTGGCTTAGTACCGTCCAATTCTTAACTATCGTTTTAGGAGCGATCGCACCATGATGGACCTGATGATTGAAGACCTAATGGAACAGCTCGTCGAGATGGGGGGGTCTGACCTCCATTTGTCGGCAGGCGTTCCGCCCTACTTTCGCATTGGCGGAAAACTGACGCCCGTCGGAGACGAACCCCTCACCTCAGAGCAGTGCCAGCGCCTCATCTTCAGCATGCTGAACAACACCCAGCGCAAAACCTTAGAGCAGTCCTGGGAGCTAGATTGTTCTTACGGCGTCAAAGGGCTGGCTCGCTTCCGGGTCAACGTCTACAAAGACCGAGGCACCTATGCAGCCTGCTTGCGTGCCCTCAGCTCAAATATTCCCAGCTTTGAGAAATTGGGACTGCCAGACGTCGTGCGGGAGATGGCGGAGAAACCTCGTGGCCTGATCTTGGTAACGGGACCAACAGGATCGGGGAAGACTACGACCTTGGCGGCCATGATCGATTTAATCAATCGAACGCGAGCCGAACATATTCTCACCATTGAGGATCCGATTGAGTTTGTCTACAATCCGATCAAAAGCCTGATTCACCAGCGACAGCTGGGGGAAGATACCAAAAGTTTCTCCAATGCCCTTCGCTCGGCCCTACGGGAAGATCCTGATATCATTCTGGTTGGCGAACTCCGGGATTTGGAAACCATTTCTTTGGCCGTTACGGCGGCGGAAACGGGACATCTAGTGCTGGGCACTTTGCATACTAGCTCTGCAGCCCAGACCGTTGACCGGATGATCGACGTTTTCCCAGCGGATAAGCAGACTCAGGTGAGGGTCCAGCTTTCTAACTCCCTTGCCGCTGTCTTTAGCCAAACTCTAGTTTCTCGGGCGTCTCCTAAGCCCGGTGAGTTTAGCCGCGTCATGGCGCAGGAAATTATGGTGGTGACTCCTGCCATCTCTAACCTGATTCGTGAGGGGAAAACCGCTCAGCTCTATTCGACGATTCAGACCGGTGGAAACCTCGGCATGCGCACCTTAGAGCGAGTTCTGGCTGATCTCTACAAGTCTGGCAGCATCTCTTTTGATGCCGCTATGTCGAAGACCTCCAAACCCGATGAACTGCAGCGGTTGATTGGCGGAGCGAAATCTGGAAATCCTAATCCTTACGTGGCCGCACGCCGGTAGGATAGAGCATAAAGCAGAGCAGGGGCCGACCAGAGATTGACGACATGCTGCACCATCGTTGAGAGGACGTTGAGAGGAAATAGCCATGCCAACCTATACTGTCCGGGCCAGAGACGCCCGTGGTAACTTTCGACGGCTGAACGTATCGGCCACTTCCGCTGCCGAGGCACGGGGTATCCTGCGCGACCAAAGTCTGTTTGTTCAAGACTTAAAGGAAACCCGGAGATTCGATCCAAACAGCATCAGCTTCAGCGCCATTAAGCGGGCACTCACGCGGGTCAGCGTCAAGGACAAAGCCGTATTCTCACGCCAGTTTGCAGTTTTGATCAATGCTGGTGTTGCCCTTGTCCGAGGGCTTGGCATCCTGGCGGAACAAACCCCAAATCCGAAATTCAAAAGGGCGCTGCAGAGCGTCAACGCCGACGTGCAGCAGGGAACAGCCTTGGCGGATTCCATGAGCAAGCATCCTGACTGTTTCGACAATCTGTACGTCAGTATGGTGCAGGCTGGGGAGGCCGGTGGTGTTCTAGATGAGGTGATGAACCGCCTCTCTAAACTGTTGGAGGACATGGCGCGCCTCAACAACCAGATCAAGTCGGCCATGACCTATCCCATCGCGGTTGGGGTGATTGCGATCGCCGTATTTTTGGGGATGACCGTATTTCTTCTGCCTACCTTTGCGGGCATTTTTGATGAGCTAGATGCCGAGCTGCCGGCCTTCACGCAGTTCATGCTTTCCCTCAGCGAGTTCCTGCGCAACCCAGTGGCTATCTTAGTCATGTTGGTCGCCATTACTGCACTGGTTTTTGCCTTTCGCCAGTACTACTCTACCCGCGTTGGCCGGGAGACCATTGACCGTGCACTGCTCAAGCTGCCCCTGTTTGGCGACTTGATTCAAAAGACCGCAGTTGCCCGATTTTGCCGTACCTTCGGCGCACTATCCCGCTCCGGGGTTCCAATTTTGACCTCTTTAGAAATTGTGCGGGATACCACGGGCAATCAAGTTATTTCCAATGCGATTGAGGTGGCTAGGCAGAAAATTCAAACCGGAGGCGTCATCAGTTTTGCGCTGCAGCAGGAAAAAGTGTTTCCGCCGATGGCGATTCAGATGATCAATATTGGGGAAGAGACTGGCGAACTAGACACCATGCTGATGAAGGTGGCTGATTTCTACGAGGATGAAGTAGAGCAGGCGGTCAAGGCGTTAACCTCTATCATGGAACCCATCATGATTTTGGTGCTAGGGGGTATGGTCGGTTCCATTCTGGTGGCCATGTACTTGCCTATTTTCCGCGTTATGGATGCCATCAACTAATCTGGTCTGGCTCACCGCTGAGTCGCCCCATCTGCGGCGATCGCTGCTGAATTGGTATGGCGACCACGGTCGCCATCTGCCCTGGCGTCAGATCCAGGATCCATACCATATCTGGATCTCTGAGATTATGCTGCAGCAGACCCAGGTGAAGACGGTGATCCCCTATTACGAGCGATGGCTGTCGGCGTTCCCCACCGTGCATGACCTTGCCCAGGCCGACCTGCAGGCGGTGCTCAAACTGTGGGAGGGGCTGGGGTACTACGCTAGGGCGCGTAACCTACATCGGGCTGCGCAGGTCGTAGTCAAAGAGCACGGCGGAAACTTCCCGAAAACGATGGCGGCGGCAGTTGCCCTACCGGGAATCGGACGCACTACGGCGGGGGGTATTCTTAGCGCCGCGTTCGACCAGCCTACTCCTATTCTTGACGGAAATGTGAAGCGCATTCTGGCGCGACTGCTGGCATTGGATGCCCCACCCAGCCGCATGCTAAAGTCGCTGTGGCGCTGCTCTGAAGTTCTGCTCGATCTAGATCAGCCCCGGAATTTCAACCAAGCCATTATGGATTTGGGGGCAACAGTCTGCGATCGCCGCCGTCCGTCTTGCCAGCAATGCCCTTGGCGATCGCACTGCAAAGCCTTTCACCTCAACCGCCAGCTGGAGCTACCCATGCGCGAATCTCGCCCTCCTCTGCCCCACAAAATTATTGGCGTCGCGGTCATTTGGAACGCTCAGCGTCAAGTCCTAATTGATCGCCGCCGTTCCGAAGGGCTGTTAGGTGGACTGTGGGAGTTCCCCGGTGGCAAGATAGAAGCTGGAGAAACCGTGCCGGAGTGCATTACACGCGAGATTCGCGAAGAGCTGGATATTGATGTTGCGGTTGGTGAGCATCTGATCACAGTTGACCACGCCTACAGCCACTTTAAGGTGACCCTAACCGTGCACCACTGTCAGTATCTCTCCGGTGAGCCCAAGCCGCTAGAATCCGACGAGGTGCGCTGGGTGGGGCCATCCGAACTGGATCAGTATCCGTTTCCTACAGCCAATCAACGCATCATTGACGCAATTTGGGCTTCGCTGCAGTAGCACAGCCTCTTGGGGACGAATCCGCAATGCTCGGGCCATATCTTTCAGGATTTCGCTCGTAATAGCTGGATAGTGATTTGGATAAGTGTCGTGGTGTAGAGATAATGACATAATGCGCCAACTCTTTAACCGCTTCAGCCTGATGCAACGACTAACCTGGCGGCGGCCTATAGTAGCCGTTTTGCTGGTGCTCTTAAGCTTTACTCTCGTGCTGCAGGTTGATGTTCATCGTCCTGCTCAAGGGCGCGCAGCACCCTACTGCCGCAGTATAGACACCGCCTCAAAGGATACTTTGCGCCAAGGTGCTATGGCAGGAAATTCTGAGGCACAGCGAGGCTATCGCGCTGCTGTTCAACAGGACGCTACCAATTTGCAGCGGTGTCGTGCTCAGGCTTGGCCGAGGCAGCAGGCCATCTGGCTCCGCCTCTACCCCTGTGACGTGCGCCCCGGCGTGGTGGACGAGGTGCTCGACCATATTGTGGATTTAGGCTACAACCAGGTTTATCTAGAAGCGTTTTACAACGGTCAAGTGCTATTGCCCGTCAGCGACAATGCAACGGCATGGCCCTCTGTTATCCGCAATCCGGGCTACGAAAGCGTCGACCTACTCGCAGACGCGATTACCAAAGGACATGAGCGGGGGCTAGAGATGTATGCCTGGATGTTCACTATGAACTTTGGCTACTCCTATGCCACGACCCATAACGCCGTGTTAGCCCGCAATGGTCGGGGACAGACCAGTATCACTGCCTTTGAGGAAGCCCGCCGCGAGTTTACCGATGCTAGCAGTTCAGAAGAAGTCTTTATCGATCCCTACAATGTCAAGGCAAAGCAGGACTACTACCTGATGGCCCAGGCGATCGCTCAGCGCCAGCCTGACGGCATGCTGTTCGACTATGTGCGCTATCCCCGAGGGTTTGGTGGCGAGTCGGTGGCAAGCCGCGTGCAGGATCTGTGGATTTATGGTGATGCGGCACGCAATGCCCTGCTGGAGCGATCGCTCAACGCTAGCGGTAGAGTTCTGATCGAGCGCTTTTTGAGCCAGGGTTACATCACGGTGGGCGATGTTGATGTTGCGCAAGGACAGTTCCCAGATGAGATTCTACCCCAGTGGCAGGGCCAGCAGCTTCCGTCTAATGCCACAACTCTGACTGCCGGCGATTTAGCACAGCTGCTACAACAGCAGCTGTGGGATTTGAGTGTGGGGCATGCCACCCAGGGGGTGCTGGACTTTTTGGCCGTGGCGCGGCTCGCTGCCGAACGGGCTGGGTTATCCACGGGCGCCGTCTTTTTTCCCAACGCTAACGCCGCTGTTAACCAGGGCTATGATTCGCGACTGCAGCCCTGGGACCGCTTTCCCGCCACCATGGAATGGCACCCCATGGCCTATGGCGTCTGTGGCGATGCCAGTTGTATTCTCTCTAAGATTCAGCGGGTTCTAGACAATGCCCCATCCACGACGCAAGTGATGCCTGTCCTCGCGGGAGCTTGGGGCCGGACGATGCAGAGTCATCCATCCCTAGAGGTGCAAATGAACGCGATTCGTCAGGCGATGCCGCAGCTGCAAACCGTGAGCCACTTTGCCTATTCGTGGCAAGACCCAGCTCGAGATGGCGATCGGCGGTTCTGTCGGTTATAGAAAAAGGCTAGCCTTTTTTGCGAGGCTGGCCTTTGGATCGTGATGGGAATATCAGAGTCTCGACATCCTGCGAAATCTCAGCTCTAAACGAAATCGAAGGCGGGGATGAGGGAGAGACCTGCTCCTCCTTTAACCACAGCAACTAGGTCACCGTTGTATCTGATGTGGGCATCGCCATTGGCATAGTCCGTCACGCCATAGTTAGCAAAGGAGCCAAACACATCGATTTTGTCCCCTTGCAGGCGGTTAAAGTCGGTTATGGTGGCATGACCCAAGCCTCTGTAGTAGGAACCAAAACTGCTGCCCAGAACAAAGGTGTCAGCGCCAAAGCCGCCGGTCAATGTATCGAACTCGCCGAAGGTGCCGCCGTAACCCCTGATGTAGTCATTACCGCTCCCGCCGTTGAGGTAGTCGTTGCCATAGCCCCCCAGTAGCGTATCGTTACCAGACCAGCCACTAAGGTAGTCGTTGCCGCTCCCGCCGCTGAGATAGTCGTTGCCATAGCCGCCATAGAGTCTGTCGTTGCCGGAGTAACCGTAGAGGTTGTCGCTGAAGATGCTGCCGTAGAGGTTGTTGTTTCCCGTCTTCCGCACTTCCGACTGGCACATCGGATAATTAACACGAAGCAATGAGGGTCACAGGAATTTTCGTCGGCGACGCTATCAACAGTTCGAGCTTAATGAGAATCAATACTCTGTAGTTTGATTGAACTATAAGGCGCTGAAGCCTATTGATATCAGCACTTCTAGCGTTAATTCAAAATGTGCCAATTCAAAGTGCGGA
>JBARYO010000292.1:0-1807 GCA_049647905.1 Elainellaceae cyanobacterium
GCTTAGACACTTTATAGCGGTCGGCATGCTTCAGCAGGTGGTAGGCGATCGCCGTCCGCAGCGCCCCTTTAATAGAGGAGCCAGGAATGTAGTGGTGGTTGAACCCATTGCGAATCATAGGCCGCAAATCAGTAATGCGATCGTTGACCCAGTCCAGGCTGCGGGACTCTCTGGGGAAAACAGGCTGTCCGTCCTCTGTAGTCATCCGCACCCAGTCATCCCCGAAGGCATCGTCTAGCAGGTCAGCGATCGACTCGCGATCTTCAATGCAATGCACATAGTCATTCAAAAAGCCCCGCTGCTTGAGGGCCTTTGCCAGCGCTTCTGAGTCCGGCAGATAGACAAATCGATTGGCCTGCACGTATTCAAATGGATTGAGTCGCGAGACCGCTGAGCCGATGTTCAGGATTCGGCTGGTAAGACGAATCTGCTTAGTCTCGTAGATGCTGGGTTTGGGCAGCGGTGAGTTAGTTGCGGAGGTCATACCAGTTCTCTATGCTGAGGTCGGAGAAGCCTGCGTAATCGCTGATGTTTCGGGTAACTAGAATCAAGTTGTTCGTGTGGGCGATCGCAGCAATCTGTCCATCTACGAAGGGAGGTGTCTGTCCAAGCTCGCCCAGTCGCGCGCGCTCTGCGGCGTGCCATGTAGCACTTTCAGCGTCATATGATAGGAGTGGGACTGTCTTTCGAACGACGTTAGATAGATAGGACTCAATCGCCTGCCGCTTTCGCGATTCCGCCAACCGTTGGCAACCGAACCACATTTCGTGCCAGACGACTGAAGCTGTGCTGACTTGCTCACGGTAATGTTCTAATTGCTTCAGAACACTGAGGCTGGGACACTTCCGCACTGGCTCGGAGAGAATATTTGTATCTAAGAGGTAGCGTAAACTCATAGATCAACTTCTCGCCCTGGAGATAAATCTCTCAGCCCTTCAAACACGTCAGCCTCAATTCCCTCAGCTTCTATGTTAAATTCACGTCGAAACGCTGTTAGAGCATTCCAGAAGTCAGGTTTGGATATTGTTAGTCGCTCATAATCTTGGCTAGAGACCAAGACAGCAACTCGTCTACCTGATTTCAAGATTTCAACTAGAGTGCCCTGTTCTACCTCAGCCATGATGTCGCTGAGCTGAGTCTGGGCCTGCTCAATTGAATATTGACTGGGCATGGTTCCTCCTAATTGGCTAAGCCACTTCTTCCTTTAGCTTGACAGACAAACTCAGAGCAACCCCGCTGCGATAGACCGAATGTCGCAGGCCCGGGTGCGGTACAAACTCACCGCTGCCGTCATCGAATATCCGTGGCGTCACGTCAGCCAGCCGCCCCACAGGCTGCTTCGGAAAGACCGACCCCTCGGTAAACATGCGAATCATTTGGCGGCGGAGTTGGCGACCAGAGGGGGAGGCAATCCAGCCGCCTCGATCTTGAACACCGTAGCGAGCGCTCTCCCCCAGCCAGGTTCGATCTAGGCTCTTGTTCCAAAACAAGCTGATTAGGCCGTGATGGTCACCCCCCTCAAAATTCACGATTGCCGCCCAATCAACAGGCAGCTCCTCCCACGCACACACCGTGAACCGGCCCGCCCCGCTGGAGCGCTCGCCCCCAACGCCCGTTTCGCCAAGCACCGTCAGCGTCTGGCGCAGCTCCTGCTCTAGCTCGGGCGCAGCTTCGGGAAGCTCTAGCAAGAAGTACAGCCCGGCTAATGGCTCGACATTTGGATCGCCCCAGTCCTCAGTGCTTCCGCGCCCCGGCTGCCAAGCGAACTGAATCAGCCCGGTGTGGTAAAAGTTTGTGGCGCGAGTGG
>JBARYO010000293.1:0-9657 GCA_049647905.1 Elainellaceae cyanobacterium
CTAGTGCCTGACCTCAGCCCCTTGCGTTAGGTTATGGACGGGATTTACCCGCTGCGCCACTTCTCAAGCGCTTTGCCACCTTTGCTCTTACACAATCAACTATATTCCCCGTGACAACATCAACACCCATTGACCAGACCCACGGCTACTCCTACAGTCGGCAAGATTGGCAGGCGGGCTACCGCTCCCTCTACAATGAGTTCGACTATTGGATCGATGATGTCACGGGGGATATTCCTCCGGATCTGACGGGGACATTGTTTCGCAATGGGCCAGGGCTACTGGATATCGGCGGCACCCCCATCCAGCACCCCTTTGATGGGGACGGCATGGTCTGTGCGATCGCCTTCCAGGACGGCAAAGCCCACTTTCGCAACCGCTACGTGCGGACCGAGGGCTACTGCGCCGAGCAAGAGGCCAATGCAATTCTCTATCGCGGCGTCTTTGGCACTCAAAAGCCGGGTGGCGCGTTGGCAAACGCCTTCGATTTCCGCCTCAAGAATATTGCCAACACCAACATTATCTACTGGGGAGATAAGCTGCTTGCTCTATGGGAAGCTGCCAAGCCTCACCGACTCAACCCCCACACCCTCGAAACCATTGGCATCGATCATTTAGACGGTGTGCTGCAGGAGGGTGACGCCTTTGCGGCTCACCCTTGGGTGGATCCAGACTGCCAATTTACGGATGGGGAGCCCTGTCTGGTCAACTTCTCCATTCAACCGGGACTCTCCACAAAGATCACCCTCTACGAATTTTACGCTAGCGGCAAGCTGCGGCGGCGCTATTCCTACAACGTGGCTGGCTTTGCCTTTATTCACGACTTTGCCATCACGCCAAACTACGCCATCTTCTTCCAAAATCCTGTGGCGTTCAACCCAGTCCCCTTCGCCTTAGGGCTTCGGGGGCCGGGGGAGTGCATTTCGTTCCAGCCCGAAAAGCCAACCCGTATCATTGTTGTTCCCCGGCAGCCTTCGGGTAAAGCTATCCACCTCGATACTCAATCTGGCTTTGTGTTTCATCACGCTAATGCCTTTGAACAGGATGGCAAACTCTTTGTGGATTCAGTCTGCTACAGCGGGTTCCCTGAAGTAGAGCCCAACCAAGATTTTCGCCAGGTGGATTTCGATAAGATCCCAGAGGGGCAGCTGTGGCGCTTCGAGATCGATCTTGAACAGCAGGCCGTGACGCGATCGCAGCTAGAGCAACGCTGCTGCGAATTTCCCTGGGTCCACCCTTCCTACGCTGGACGACCCTACCGCTACGTTTACCTCGGGGCAGCCGCGCAGCCGAAAGGAAATGCCCCACTGCAAGCTATTTTGAAGGCGGACCTCGAAACAGGCGATCGCCAGCTATGGAGCGCAGCGCCACAGGGTTTTGTGGGCGAACCTGTGTTTGTACCCCGCCCAGGGGCGACAGCGGAGGATGATGGCTGGGTAATGACCCTACTGTTCAATGCTGCCCACGGGCGCTCGGAACTGGTGATTTTGGATGCTCAAGATATTGGCCGAGGGGCAATTGCTACGCTGCGGCTCAAGCACCATGTGCCCTATGGGTTACACGGCAATTTTGTATCACAATATTTTGGTCCCCAGGCCTAGTGGTACGATGTGCTCCTATCTTAGGAGTAGCTATCCATAATTGGCCTACTATTAGCCTCCTTTAGACTATTGCTCCAACGTAAAACTCTGTCTCATCTATGCTGAACTGGATTACCGACATCATCGCCTCTCTAGGCTATTTGGGAATTGCCTTTTTGATGTTTTTGGAAAATGTCATTCCGCCCATTCCGTCGGAAGTCATTATGCCGCTGGCAGGGTTCAGCGTATCCCAGGGAAATCTGGATTTGGTGGGAATCATTGTAGCGGGCACTATTGGTTCAGTAGCTGGGGCTCTGCCTTGGTATTGCCTAGGGCGGTGGCTTGGGACAGAGCGGCTCAAGCAGTTGGTCGATACCTACGGAAGAGTCGTTGGGTTATCAGCCGACGATGTAGAGAAATCCCGCCGCTGGTTTAGCCGCTATGGGTCGCTCACCGTTATGCTAGGCCGCTTAATTCCGGGCATCCGCACCTACATCTCTGTTCCGGCGGGTTTAGAGGAGATGGCGTTTTTGCCCTTTTTGCTATATTCGACCCTTGGCACTGTGGTGTGGATTGGCTTTTTGAGCGTAGCAGGGTATTTTCTGGGGCAGAATTACGTGATCATTGGGCGCTATCTAGAGCCCATTGGACAGGTGGTGCTTATCGGCCTGGCATTGGCGTCTCTCGCCTTTATCGTGCAGCGCATGATTCGCGCTTCCCGTCGGCCAAAATCGTCTCGCTCGTCCAAGGGTTCAAAAAAAGATTTGCCGTAGGGCAGTCTGCTGGCCGTCAACGCGACTCAGGTCAGTGATGCCATGGGCCAGGGTGTGCGCTTAGTTGTGATGATAGGGCTTCCGGGTAGCGGCAAGACTACCTTTGCCCGCCGGCTTGTGCCTGAAGATCTCCTGATCTCCACCGATGCGATTCGGCGGGAGCTGTTTGGCAATGAAGCCATTCAGGGACCATGGGCGCAGATTGAGGCTCGCGTTGTCGAGCGGCTCATGCAGGTCGAGGCGCGGAGTGAAGCGGCACCATCACGGTATGCCGTCTATGACGCAACTAATGCTGTCCACCGCCAGCGCTGTCGGTTTCTACGACAAGCCCATGGGCTGGGCTTTACGGCAATATACGGATGCTGGCTAGACTATTCCCTTGACCTTTGTCTAGGGCGTAACCGGTCGCGATCGAAACCAGTTCCCGACGCAGTGGTGGAGCGGATGCATCGCTGTCTTACGGGCGCGCCTCCTAGTTTGAACGATGGTTTCGAGGGGCTGTTGCGGATACCACAGGTTCTCGCTTCATTGTCACAGCAAGACCAGTCCTGAGAGGTGTGGAAATCGCGATCGCGCTACTGGCATAACCGAACCCAGTTGATCCCAAGAGCTTGATAGGCTAGGAATACTCCAAGCCAGGTCTATATCGTTGTTAGGAGAGTGAGGTGGATGGCTGCAACCGACTTCAAAGACTATTATGCTGTGCTCGGTGTTGAAAAGCGCGCCAGTGCAGATGACATCAAGCGGGCCTACCGCAAATTAGCCCGAAAGTATCACCCCGACATGAATCCCGGGGATAAGGAGGCTGAAAACCGCTTCAAAGATGTCAACGAAGCCTATGAAGTCCTCTCCGATCCGGACAAGCGAAAAAAGTACGACCAGTTTGGACAATATTGGAAGCAGTCTGGCGCCCCAGGGGGTTGGCCCGGTGGCGCGAGCGCTGGGGCTGGCGTTGGCGTAGATGGCTTCGATTTCAGTCAATACGGTAGCTTCGACGACTTCATCAGTGAACTGCTTGGTCGGTTCAACACTGGCGGAGCATCTTCAGGCCCGCAGCCGGGATACCGCTACAGAAGTCGGACCGGACCAACATCTGGCGGATTCTCCCCCGATGGGTTTGGCGGTGACCCCTTCGGCAGTGTGGGTCAAGATCTTGAGTCTCCTATTACCCTAAGCTTCGCTGATGCGTTCCGTGGTGTGCGACAGCGGTTGAGTTTAGGCAGCGAGGTCATTACGGTACGGATTCCCCCCGGGGCTAAGCCCGGCAGTCGAATTCGCGTGCGGGGTAAGGGGCGAACATCGTCCTATGCTAATCAGCGAGGCGATTTGTACCTTGTTGTGAACCTAAAGCCTCATCCCTTCTTTACGTTTGACGGCAACAATCTCGTTTGTGATGTGCCCATTGCCCCTGATGAGGCCGTGCTAGGTGGTGCAATTAACGTCCCCACTCCCGATGGATCAGTCACAATGAGCGTTCCTCCTGGCGTCCGCTCAGGGCAGACGCTGCGGCTGCGAGGTAAAGGTTGGCCGCTTCCCAAAGGTGGGCGTGGCGATCAGCTCGTTACCGTCACCATCATCCCTCCGAAAACGGTTAGCAAAGCGGAGAAGGATTTGTATAGTAAGCTACAGGAGATTCGGAGCTACGCCCCCCGCAAACATTTGGAATCGGTGTCACTTTAGGGGGATGACGTCACAGCATTATGTCTGCCAAAAGCCTGCGGAAAGACTAAGCCACATCAGCAAAGTGCGGTTGAACCTGCAGCTCTGGGAAGATTTACTTTATGTTCATTCAATGTGTGTCAGCTAATACACGGCCTTTATAGGATGTGAATTATTATGTCATTAGTAAATTACTAGAGTGACTATACATTTGGAGTGAGGCTTAGTCAGCCTCTGTTGTTATACTCTATTATTGAGCAACTCCAGGTATTTATGCTTAAGTGTATATGCTTAGGCGTTGCAGCTGTGTGACTCTTGGATGTCAAGCTATTGGGTGTCATGATGGAAGACCAGATAATGAAGCAGCGAGTCAAGTCAATGTACGGCTACGCGCTTCGACAGGGAGCCTGTTCTCTCGACGAAGTGCCTCGGTTCGTGATGGAGATTCTTAAGGAAGACACGGCGCAAGATGCCATTGACGATCTAGTTTCTGTAATTCCTGCATTTTCAGACGCTGTCGTGGGCTCAGATAAGCCGGCAGGGGTGGTATAGCGCCATCGAAAGTTACTTCATGGCCGCTTTATAGGAGTGTTCCCAAGATACGGCGAGTCTCTTCACCGGTCCATTCCCAGCTAAACTGAGTCGCACGCTTCAGCCCCGCCTGTTTAAGGTGTCGTCTTGTCACATCATCTGTTGCGATCGCCTTCATTGCTCCGGATATCGCCGCCACGCTGTAGGGATCGACGAGTAACCCGGCATCACCGGCAACTTCAGGCAGCGACGATAGATTTGACGTAATAACTGGGGTGCCGCAGGCCATGGCTTCCAAGACTGGCAGTCCGAAACCTTCCCAGAGACTAGGGAATACGACCGCTATGGCTTGGTTGATCAGTACGGGGAGCTGTGCATAGGGAACGTAATCTAAAAACCGAACGCGATCGCTGAGGCCATATTCCGTAGCTTGATCCCGAAGCTGAGGGGTGTACCTAGAGTCTGGCGTCCCAGCAAGCCAGAGCTCGCCATCTATCGTCGACGATAAACGGGCAAACGCGGCCAGAACTCGCGCTACGTTTTTGTGGGGATCATGGCGGCCCACGTGAAGAAAGTAAGGCTTTACGGGCAGCTCCAAATCTTTAAAGTGGTTCCCATCATAAGCTAGGGGAATGGAGGTAATTTTATGGGCTGAGACGCCACAAAAGTCCACAGCATCCCGTGCCGTAGCTTCAGAATTTGTGATGATATGCTGAGCCCGTCGCAGCACTTGAGGGACGTAGTAGCGCGTATAGAGCGCCAAGGGCGACGTTGGTTTTGAAAAGCGTCGGGCAATAAAATCATGCACGGTTACCGCAAACCGCACCCCCAGCCCCAGTGGAGCCTCCGGAATGGGGGAGAACAAAAGACCAGCGTTTTCGGTGCGATAGATGTGGGGCAGCGTTAGCTGGGTCCAGGTTAGCCGCCGCGCGTGGCCTGCTGAGCCCTGCTCTGCCGACATGTTTCCGGCTACAGACGCCACACGATAGCCCGGATGATCCAAAGGCGATAATAACAGCGGCTTTAGATCGTCCAGGTGAGGCACTAGGTTGAGCCCATAGGTCGCTAACCCTGTCGGTTTTGCTATCAAAAAGGACAAATTGACGAGCAGTGGATTTGCCAATGATCTGAGCTAGCGATATTGGGCTGACATGTTAGCGTGCTGCGCTGGCAGCACTGGGGTCTGGAAATGCTGGGGTGAGCTGCACAAAGCGCTCAATATCTTCCAGGATACCGTTGTAGTTCAGCAGCGCTTGCTGATAATTTTGCGTTTTGACAGCGTCGTCGATCGCAACGAGATGATCAAAAACTTCTTTGGAGATGCTGCGCGCCTCAGGCTGTAGACTGTCGTCTAGCTTGCGAGTTACCGCCGCCATTCTAAAGCGCAGGTTGCCTAGCGGACCATGGATGAGAGAATCCACATCGGACCATTTGGCGGTACGGGCCATTTCCGGTAAATCCAGCAGGCGCTCCCGCAGCTGGTCAATTTCAGCAACGTACCCATCAATTTGGACAATGTCGGCATCGGTGTAGGACGGAACCTTCGCCTCGGTCGGACCACTACAGCTGACGACGAATACAGCGATCGCCGCCAAGATACAAGATAGAAGTGAACGATAACGTGCCATTGGACTGTGCGTGAAGAACAATTCCTATTTAGCTTGACATCATCGATATCCAAATGCAACACAGTGCTGCTGTAATACCTGAGCTGCCGCTGTGGCTCACAGCTGTAGCTCATAGCTTAGGGGGCGCAACAACAGCGGTCGGTATCGCGCCACGCACTAGAATTACCGTGGCGCTGCTGCTGCGGGCAATGGCCTCAGGAATATTGCAGCGTATGGCCTGAAGCAGAATGCTCTCCCGGCTCGCTCCCAGAATCACCACATCTGCCTGCTCGTTCTGGGCAATGTCCAAAATAACGTCGCTCACTGGGGTTCCTCTCGCCGAGCGCGATTTTACCGGATAACCTAATGGTTTTAGCTTGTTGACGGCCTGGGTCAAAGGTTTAGCGTTGTAGGACTTAGCTAAATCGAAGACTTGGCACACCGTTACACTTGGCTCATTTCCCAAACCAATCAGGGGGGGGATATGGGCCAACGCCTGCTGAGAATTTGGCCCCCCCGCTACTGGAAACAGCCAGCGTTCAAACCGGGGCGTAGAGCTAAGCTTGACGACAATCACTTCGCAGGGAGCCTGACGAACGAGGGTGTCAACCGTGTTGCCGAACACGCGGCCTGGTCTTTTAGTCCGGCCCTGCCAGCCCATAAGCGCCAAGTTGATGTGACGCTCTTCGATTGTTTCTAGGGTCGCGTTTGCGACATCGTGAGCGGCCCGAATTTGGGTATGCACTGCCAGGTTCCATTCCTGCCCGATCTGCTCAGCTTGGCGCAGCAATCGCCGACTGAACTGGGTATGGACGGTTGTCTCATAGGGGGAACGACTGCGGGATATTTTGATAATCTGTAAACATTCCAGCTCGTAACCTCGACTGTAGGCGATCGCCGCCGCCATACGGAGCAGAGATGGAGCCGTATTTGGATTGCCTAGTAGCACCAGCAGCCGTCCCCGGCCGGTGGCGGGGGAGCGCGTCTGGTACACCACGTAGGACGGTTCAGCCTGGGGACTAGTAGATTGGGCCAGACCACTCAGCTGCTCAGATTCAGCCCGGATAATATCAGCACGGGTGATGATCCCCACTAGACGCTGCCCCTCAGTAACAGGCAGGCGGCTGATCTTAAACCGATTCAATAAATACAGAATATGGGATAGATGGTCCGTTGGCCTCACGGTCACCGGCTGCGGCGTCATCACATCTGTGAGTCGCAGCTGGCTTGCCTTGACAGACCGTTTACCCTGCTGTCGAGACACATCCGAAAGATCTGAACGCGTCACGATCCCAAGTACTTTGCCCTCCCCAACTACAGGAAAACCGCGATGGTGAGATCGAGAAAAGGCCTGCATCACCTCATGTAGGGGCATGTCGCTAGACAGGGTTTCTACCTGAGATTGCATGAGCTGTGCTGCCGTGAGGTGGGTAATGGGTTCAGAGCCATCTTCAATGTGCTCAAAGCTGATGCCGCGCATTGCCAGCAGGCGGTTGTATATCGATCCGCTGTAAAGCAAATCTGACGTCAGGTAGGCAATTACCGAAGTGATCATCAGCGGCAGTACTAGGTTGAAATCCGTTGTCATCTCAAACACGATGACAATGGCAGTAATGGGTCCCTTAGTGACAGCGCTGAAGAAGGCTCCCATTCCAGCTAAGGAGTAGGTTGACAGCGAACCGATATCAGCTGGCAGGCCAAAGGGCTCGCTGATCACAGCCTCTAAAGCAGAAGCCCCAGTCCCCACTAGTAGTCCTAGGGAGGATCCCAAAATCAGCGCCGGAGCAAAGATTCCCCCCGGTGCGCCCGACCCGCAGGCGATCAGCGTCAGCAAAAACTTGAGCCCAAAGCCAAGGAGGACAAGCTGCCAGGCCATATGCCCTTGACTGAGAAATTCAGGTAAGCCCGTGTTGTCGCGAAATTCCGGTGGCAGCAGCAAGGTCAGCAGCCCCGACAGTGCCCCAGCGATCGCCACCTTGACCGGGAGCCTAAACTTTAAAAGTCGCTGATACAGGTGGCAGCTAGTGATGATACCGCGCCCAAATAATGCCCCTAAGACGCCTGCAAGGAGTCCCAGCACCACAAAAAACGGTACATCTTGGAGGGACACATCTGCCTGGGATATTGTCGTTGTCAGCGTCAGGCTTATACTCCGTCCGCCCAAGATGCGCGAGACAACAGCCCCAATAAACGAGGCCAGAATAGCTGTGCCGAGGGTCAATCCCGAAAAGTCATGCAGCAGCTCTTCCACCACAAATAGGACACCCGCAATGGGGGCATTGAACCCTGCGGCTAGACCTGCCGCAGCTCCGGAGGCAAGCAGCTGCCGTCGATACTCTGGAGAGGTGGGAATCCACTGGTTGAACTGGGCAGCTAGCGCAGCACCAATGTGAACCGTTGGCCCCTGGCGGCCCAGATTTAGCCCAGACCCCATGGTAAGTATCACACCCACAAGTTTCACCAGGGCAACCCGCAGATTCAGCCGATTCGGCATGTTGGCCAGCGCCATCTTGACCTGGGGGATGCCGCTTCCCGCCGCTTCTGGAGCCAGCGTTTCGACGAGCAAACCCGCCATGCCGCCGCCCACCAGACCAATCACAGGCAGTGCCCACCAGTACGAGGGCTGGGTGGCTAGCTCAATACGCCACGCGCCTAGAGCCCCTGCACCTTGGCGCAGTAGTACAGCAGTCAGCCCCGAAACCAGTCCGATGACGCAGGCCTCGAAGATGGCGATCCGCTTGGGGCGAAGGGAAAGCTGACGCAGGCGGCGGTGGATAGTTTGCAGCACTATAGACAGCTAAAATGATGATCCCGGCTGCTTCAGAACTACCACTTCGGCGGCGGTGCTGCGGCGACCCAGGATAGGGTTGCGGTGGGGAAACCGTCCAAACCGCTCAATTACCTGCTGATGGCGCAGCGCATAATCATAGGTATCTTGCAGCTCCGGCGACTGGGCCGCTAGCGCCTCGAACAAGCGGACTGACTGCTGCTGGTCATGGCGGAATTCGCTGTGCTCTAAGGGAAGGTAAAAGAACATGCGCCGAACGGGCGGCACTTGCTGATCGAACCCGCAGGCGATCGCAGCCTTTGCTACAGCATTGGCCTGGGGATCAGATGCGAAGGCCATAGGCGCACCGCGAAACATGTTGCGCGGAAACTGATCGAGGAGTAGGGTTATGGCCAGGCTCTGGGCCGGGTTTGCCTGGGCCAAAGCGGCAAATGACTGGTTTGACATAGCTTCGGCGTAAACCTGTCGATAGATGTCTTCAAATCGCTGACGCACCGTTTGATCAAACGACGCCGACTTTCGAAACCAGCGCTTTCGGCAACTCCGGTAGTCCATGGCCGTTCCATCAGCGCTGCCAAACCAGAAGGTTAAAACATCCGTTGCTATCGCCGCATTGATCATATTTGTTTCAAGACCGGTAGTAGCACTCTAAGAACGATAGCGCAGGTCCGGACAGGGCGATCGCCACAGTTACTCCGGCGTCTCGCTTCCCGTAATAG
>JBARYO010000294.1:0-1785 GCA_049647905.1 Elainellaceae cyanobacterium
ACCTCGACCAGTCTTCCAAAAGTCAGGTTGGGGTGGGTTTCCTCCTCCAAAACGGTTCATACTCAGTCCATCCGACATAGGTATAGAAACCATGGGTACTCAAGCCCCTCCTCGCAAAGGATCGCGCCTTAACCGGGCTTTTTTGTCGGTTCAACAGTTCTGGGGCTCTGCTACATGATTCAGTAGGACGTTCAAAAGCTCGATGCTCCCATCTCTGCCCCGTTATGCATAAACAACTTCAACACACTACCCAAGAAGGCTGGGCGATTCATATCTACAACCGCGATCGCCATTTGCTCTGCACTCTCGACCCCTCCCACGGCTGGACTTTTGTAGCTGGCCTGATCTTGGGTTTGACAGTGGCTGTTGTTGGTTATAACCTGCCAGACCCTCCCGCCGCGATACCCTATCGCCCAGCTTCAGACCATCTCACAGCACCATTACAGCTCGACTAAACGCTTTTCTGCGTAAACCCCTAGCCCGATGTCCCGGAGGCGTGACGTTGGGCTAAACCTGATCAATATCCTTTTCTGCAAGCGCTCTGCGCTCTCAAACGCATCAGGAAATTTCCGTTTTACATTAATTAACTGAATAGGGAAAAAGATAAATATAAACTACGCCTATATCTCGAATAAGGAATTGCGCTCCGAACTTACGCGTAAAGGGATTCCATTGATCCACAAGTTGATATAGACTTATTACCATAGAAGAAAGAATTGAAATTGACTAAAGTCAATGCACTCTTTAGCGGCTACTCGTCCGAAGCCCAATGTCCTTCTAGCTATGGCTTCGTTATCAAGGCTGATTGGCCTGCCGTCCTGACCCCTAAGCTCTGATCTAAGGAGAAATTACACCGTGGATTTCTTGTCCGAATTCTTGACAAAATTCGGGGCGCAGTTGCAGTCCCCGACGCTCGGCTTTCTGCTGGGTGGTATAGTCGTTGCCGCCCTCGGCAGCCAACTGGCCATTCCAGATGCGATCTATAAGTTCATCGTCTTCATGCTGCTGATCAAAGTCGGCCTGAAGGGCGGCATTGCAATCCGCGAGTCCAATCTGTCAGAGATGCTGTTGCCCGCGCTGTTCGCCGCAGCAATAGGGATCCTGATCGTGTTCATCGCATACTTTACGTTGGCTAAGATGCCGGGCATTAGAACTGTGGATGCTCTTGCGACCGGAGGCTTGTTCGGTGCCGTGAGTGGCTCTACCCTCGCCGCTGGCATCACGGTACTGGAAGGGCAAGGCGTAGAATACGAGGCCTGGGCCGGTGCGCTCTATCCCTTTATGGATATTCCGGCGCTGGTGACGGCGATTGTCTTGGCCAGCATTTATACCAGCAAGCAAAAGCGCGAGAAGTATCGCAAAAACGAGGAGTCGCTCAGAAAAGGAGAATTTAGCGGTATGCAGCCCGCTTCCGCAGGTGCGTATCCGAGTGATTCGGGCAGTTCCTCAGGCGGATATTCCAGCGTCGATCAGCGTGGTTCTGCAGGCGGATATCCTGGCGAACCAGGCGGTACAGGCGGTGGATCTTCCAGGCAGCCAAGCGGTCCTGCAGACGATCGGGTTAAAATCTGGCCCATTGTGAAGGAAAGCCTCCAGGGGTCTGCTCTATCGGCACTGCTGCTTGGTCTCGCCCTAGGCCTGGTAACCCGGCCGGAAAGCGTGGTTGAAAGTTTCTACGAGCCCCTCTTCCGCGGACTGCTTTCAATTCTGATGCTGGTCATGGGTATGGAGGCCTGGTCGAGGATTAACGAGCTGCGCAAGGTGGCCCAGTGGTATGCCCTGTAT
>JBARYO010000295.1:0-3646 GCA_049647905.1 Elainellaceae cyanobacterium
CCTATAACTCCAACGCCATTGAAGGCAACACCCTCACCGAATCAGAAACCCAAATCGTCATCGAAAAGGGCATCACCATCGGCGGCAAACCCCTGCAAGACCACCTAGAGGCCATCAACCACGCCGAGGCGATCGCCTTCATTCGAGACCTGGCGGAGGCCGACGCGCCAATCACCGATTGGGAACTTCGGCAAATTCATGCGCTGGTGTCAAAGGCGATCGCCGCGCAGGGGCCTACCGCACCGTAAACGTCATGGCAGCGGGCACCAACTACCGGTATCCCGATGCGCTCAACGTCCCTGACCTGATGGCGTAATTCGGGAACTGGCTATCCCAATCCCACTCGCACCATCCCGTCGCGATCGCCACCGAAATCCACGCCCGTCTCGTCACCATCCACCCGTTCACAGATGGAAACGGCAGAGTCGCCCGACTCCTGATGAATTTATATCTCCTGCAAACGGGCTATCCCCTCGCCATCATCCCAGCCGCCGACACAGCCGCCTATATTGACGCCGTCGTGGCTTGGCAATCGGGCAAAACCGCACCCCTGCTGTTAATTGTGGCAACCTGCGTCAAAGCCTCAGCCCTCGAAATCCTGAGCTTGGCCAACAGCACGACTTGAAAGTATTAGCCTTGGGCACAACCCGTGAAGCCGCCCGCAGGGCATTGCGCAACACCACGCTCAACTATGGATCCGTGGCTCATGGTGCAGCGTCGCCAGCACATCACTTTCCACCTGGGCCAGCTCCTCCAACCGCGCATCCACAACCTCGCGCTCAAAGCTCTGGGTCGCCAGCAGCCAAAACGCCCCATAGTGCCGAGCCTCCGACGCCATCAACCCCCGGTAAAACGCCCCCAGCTCCGGGTCCGGGCAATGCTCCCCTAGCAATCCCAACCGCTCATGGCTGCGGGCCTCAATCAGCGCCGACACCAGCAGCGAATCCAGCAGGCGATGGGGCTCCGGCTTGCGCACCTGGGCCTTCAGCGTCGCGCCATAGGGGGGCGCATTTAGCGGAGCCAGAGGCACACCGCGCCGCTCTAGCCAATTGTTAACCTGGTCAAAATGCTCCAGCTCCTCCCGAGCGATCGCCGTCAGGCTGCGCACCAGCGGGGCATTGGCCGGGTAGCGAAACATCATCGTCAGGGCATTGCTGGCCGCCTTACGCTCGCAGTGGGAATGGTCCAGCAAAATCTCATCCAGGTTGGCGATCGCTTGGTCTATCCATGCCTGGGAAGTGGGCTGCTGCAGGAACTTAATCGGCTGTGGGGATCGGGCCGACTGGACAGACCGTCGAGAGGCAGTAGAGATAGAAGTCACAGGGCTAGCGGGCTGACAGAGGACCTGCTCATCCTAACTTAGGATAAGGGCATGACAGGGCAGTTCCACTTTCACTATCAGCAGCAGGGCAGCGGGCCGGTTGTATTGTTCCTGCACGGCTTTATGGGCAGCGGGCGAGACTTTGACGCGGCGATCGCAAGATTACGCGATC
The DNA here is from genome assembly GCA_049647905.1 of Elainellaceae cyanobacterium. Classification (GTDB taxonomy): domain Bacteria; phylum Cyanobacteriota; class Cyanobacteriia; order CAKZMO01; family CAKZMO01; genus JBCCAG01. Next base: position 1,494 of record JBARYO010000295.1, read on the forward strand.
GCTATACCTGTCTCACGCTAGACCTGCCGGACCATGGCCAGACCCAGATGACGCGCCCCGCGCCCTACACCATGGAAACGGTGGCGACAGAGATCTTGGCCTGGCTCACCCAAAGGGATATCCCAAACTGTATGCTGACGGGCTACTCCATGGGGGGACGGCTGGCGCTGTACCTGGCCCTAACGGCCCCGGAGCGGTTCTCCCACGTTGTGCTGGAGTCGGCATCCCCTGGACTGAGAACAGCCGTAGAGCGGCAGGCTCGCATTCGCCTAGACAAGGAGCGATCGCAGCAGATCCGGCAGGACTTCAACGAGTTCCTGCAGCGGTGGTATCAAGCCCCCATGTTCCGCAACCTAGCCCAGCAGCCAGAATTTGACGCCATAATGCAGCGGCGGCAACAAAACCATCCCGAAGCCCTAGCGCGATCGCTCCGCTGCCTCGGAACCGGCCAGCAGCCCTCCCTTTGGCCGCACCTGCCCAAGCTCACCCCACCCACCCTACTGATGACCGGCGAGCAAGACACAAAGTTCTGTGCCATCAACATTGAAATGGCCCCACAACTCCCCAACGCCCAGCCGCTCACCGTGCCAGCCTGCGGCCACACCATACATTTAGAAAACCCAAAACGGTATGCAACGGCGATCGCCACCCTTGGCACAGGTCACCCGCAATAGTTTTGTCGAGTGACGCCAACGCTCCAGCCCGACCTACCACCACTGCTAACTGCTACACGCACAAATCACCCTCAAAACCTACAGCCTCGCAGCCAAAATCAAACCGCAGCAGTCATACAAATTCCTCACCCAAAAGCCCTATGCAGGGGGTCTGGGGGAGGCATCCCGTCCCCCAGTTCGGGGGCTTGGGGGCAGCGTCCCCAAACAGACCCCTCGCACACAACCAAACCCCACCAGACTAAAATACATCTGTACCTATGCCAAAAGCCTGTGATAGCATGAACCGCTAGACGATAGAATTATTGCAAAACGTAAAATTCTATGTCCCGGACGTTACACCTCCGCCCTATATACTGCTGATTTACCATGTCGGATTCGACGCCTTCTCAACCTGCCAAAACTAATACTCGTCGCTCTTCCAGCAGTGGCACTAACGGCAATGGTTCGGGCAGCGATGGCGCAGAGGGGAAGAAATTGAGCGGCAAGAAACCAGGCAAGAAGACAAGCAGCAAGAAATCCATATCTCAGCACAATAAAACCAGGTCCCCCGCCAGCGGTTCCCACCAAGAGGATGATGTCATCCGCATCCGTGGGGCCCGGCAGCACAACCTAAAGAACGTCGATTTAGAGCTGCCCCGCAACCAGCTGATCGTCTTCACCGGGGTATCCGGCTCCGGCAAATCCTCCCTGGCGTTTGACACCATTTTTGCCGAGGGGCAGCGGCGCTACGTCGAATCCCTCAGCGCCTACGCCCGTCAGTTTTTAGGCCAGGTGGACAAGCCCGACGTGGACGCCATTGAGGGCCTCAGCCCGGCCATCTCCATCGACCAAAAATCCACCTCCCACAACCCCCGCTCCACGGTGGGCACCGTCACCGAAATTTACGACTACCTGCGGCTGCTGTTTGGCCGCGCCGGGGAACCCCACTGTCCCCATTGCGATCGCTCCATCGTCCCCCAGACCATTGACCAGATGTGCGATCGCATCAAGGTTCTCCCACCCCGCACCCGGTTTCAAATTCTCGCCCCTGTGGTGCGCGGCAAAAAGGGCACCCACAAAAAGCTGCTGTCGAGCTTGGCGTCGGAAGGGTTTGCGCGGGTGCGCGTCGGCGGGGAGGTGCGGGATCTGTCAGATTCCATTGAGCTGGACAAAAACCAGTCCCACGACATTGAGATTGTGGTGGACCGCTTGGTGCAGAAAGAGGGCATCCAAGAGCGTCTCGTCGATTCCCTCAGCACCTGCTTAACGCGATCGGGTGGTATCGCTGTCGTTGATATCGTCTCCTGGGGGGACGGCGCGGCGGCTGAACCTGCGGCCAATGGAAGCGCTAAGGAGAGCAGCGCCAAAGACAACGTCGTAGCCCTCGACCGATGGCGAGAGGCCAGAACGGCTGCCGAAGGCGCACCACGGGCAGCGGAGTCTGTCACGGCCTACGACGCAGCAACTGATCAGTCGCCAGATCTCTCACCAGACGCCCCC
>JBARYO010000296.1:0-5031 GCA_049647905.1 Elainellaceae cyanobacterium
GAAGATCATCATGCCGATGAATAACATCCGCAGCGACATGCGGTCGGACGCCACGCCGACGGTGTAGCCCACCAGCGTCGAAAAGCCAGCAATGGGCAGGAAGAGCGCCACGGTTTGCTTTTGGGGCAGACCAGCGGCAGCACCGATATCGACAATGTGAAACGTGATTCCGGTAACGGTGAGGGCTTGGGAGGCTAGGGCAAAGGTGACCGCCCAAAAGGCTAAGGTGCGCAGCGCCTCAGCGCGGGTGAAGTCGCGGGGTGGGGAAGGCGTGGCGACAACGGCAGCAGCGCTATCCACTGCAGCTAATGCTGGGGAAGCATCGGCGTTGGCTTGCTTGGGAGCGGGCGGCGGCGTAGCGAACGGCCCGGACATAGCGCCATCCATCACCAAGCCACATTCCTCTGGATTATCGCGGTACAACAGCCAGCCGACGAGGCTCATGCCAACACCCACCAATACCGCCAAGCTCAGCCAAGCGCCGCGCCAGCCAAACCCATCAATAAAAAAGCTCAGCAGCAGCGGTGCGCCGGAAAACCCAAAGGAGACAAACAGGCCAGATGTACCGGACACCATGCCTCGGCGGCGGTCGAACCACTTCCCTAGAGTTGTGCGGCTAACCAGGGTCAGCATCCCCTGCCCGCTAAACCGGAGACTGACGAACCCAAGGCAGAGCAGCACAAACGTCACAGGCAGCGCCGAATCTAGAGACAACCCAGCGCTGATCCAACCGGCGAGGCGATCGCTCACGCTGAGGTAAACCAGGGTTGCCCCCAGCCATATTGACGCGCCCACCACCACGAGCCGCGCTCCAAATCGGTCGATGAACAGACCACCAAACGGCAGCAGCAGCCCGCTGGTGAGGGTACCGATTAGGTATGCGATGCTGAGGGTGAACCGGGACAGCCCCGTGGCGGCGATTAAATAATCTGTGAACACGCTCACGCCAGCCGTTTGGCCAGGAATGCTCATGACGACGCCCAGGGTTGTCACCCCCAAAATCACCCAGCCGTAAAACACAGGCAGCGATCGCGGCTGAAACGGAAAATTGGGCTGCAGGAACCGAGTTTTGTTGAGGCGATCGGGCAGCGATGGAACTGGCATTAAACCCCTGGGTAACTGTGAGTGGCGGCAACAGCATAGCAGCCACTGGGTTGGTCTCAGCCTTCTACAATACCGCGCTGGGCCATACCGCGCTGGGGTTTCCTCAACTGCCCCAGTAAATTGTCCATGCCCCCCATAGCGCTAGCCCAAACGCCACCAATGTCGACCATGCGGGATGGTTGGCTATGCAGACCGGCTTGCCAGTAGCGCTGATGCGGTTGGCGTCAACCCAGGCCGTCGCACCCCGGCGCAGCCAGCCTGTCACGGTTACCGTTCGTCCAATCAATCGGTAGGGCGGAGATCCCAAAATGAGATTTCCGATTGGACCCAAGGTCGATGTGAATGAAACGCGTACCAGGCCATCTTCTGTATCTAATAAGAGGTCTTGACCCAGTGCATTCAGCAAGCCGCGCCGCCCTAGCAGCTTACCTCGTAGTTTGACAGGTATGGCCTGTACTGGGGCTCCTACGGTCCCCTGTAGCGCTGGCAGGTTGACTTGCTCTGGGGTCAATGGTGTTGGACTATCTGGAAAGTAGCGGTTGATTCTAGCCAATAAACCCATGCTGGCTCCGATGGCCGTCAAGCCATGCAAAACAGCACGATCGCCCCAAAGCCAACCCAACACAGTTTGTCGTCCGGCGACGCCACCGATGCTCCACAGAATGAGGGCCAACCCGGCCCCCGCGATTGGTCCCCAGTACGGTGCGGTTTGCAGCAGCATATCGGATCGTGACGTGGCTGCGCCGAGGCGGTCAAACTGTGGAATCTCGGGGTCAAGTCGCCATTGAACCGCCGTTGCCATTAGCGATCGCAGCCGTTCGTCTAGGGGGGGGTGGGTGCGGTTGAGGGTGAGACAGCGGCGATGCTGAGTCGGACAGGGCCACTGGAGGCGGCGACGTAGCTCACCATAGAATTCAGGCCCTGGCATGGGATGACGAGCCAGCCATTCAAAGGGCAGCGCTGCCTCTGGGCTAACCGGCAGCAGCGGCGCAAATCCATCCAGTAAAACGCTAAGGCTAGGATCGCGGCGGCGCTCAGTTGTCATGGCAGCAGACAGGTCTATCAGGGCGCGGGCCAGCCCGTTGGGATGCCCCGTTCTGCTGACGGCAAGGCGATCGCTTTGCCACAGCCGCCAGCGCGATAGCCAAACCGTGGGCCAGCGAAATAGCCAAAACAGTCCGTAGCACAGGGCCGACGCTGCAGCAGCCAGCCCCCGCAGTAGTCCAACGGACTGGCGATCGCCCCAAGCGGCAATGCTCCGGTACAAAACATGGGGGATTTGACTGGCCGCGACGGCAAGGGAAAGACAGGCGGTGGATAGCGATTGCAGGTGTGACAGCTCAGCCGCCACTAGCACAGCAACGTCATCCTCTTGCATCTGTCGTAGTCCATCGCTGACCACGAGCCAGGAGAGCCGGGGGTGCAGACCATAGCTAAAGAGTAGTGGCGCTCGTATCGGCAGGATGCGTAGCCTCAAGGTGTGGGGATAGTCCCTGAGCAGCCGCCCTGCCACTGGGCTGATCTGAGAGAAGCGTTCAAGGGCCAGCGGCTTTGCCCCCTGACGCTTTAGGATAGCCTGCAGCATCCAAGGCGACAGGAGCCACAGCAGTAGCACTCCAAAAATTACGATAGCGGTGGGGTGCTCTTCCAGAAGTCGCCATCGGTTCACGAACATGAACCGCTCCGCAAAGCGCCGCACCGGGTTGCCCAGAGCCATCATCAGCTGCAGGAGACTACTGACAAGACCCACCAGACTGGCCACTGTCCAGAGCGAGACAATCGCTTGCTCAGCCTTGGATACTGCGGGAAGTGGTGCCCAGCGCTGAGCCCGACCAGCCTGCCGCCAGGGCAAAACTGACGTCGTTGGACGACCCATGGGGGCGCGCTTCTGGGGCAGCACCTCTGGGGATGGTGGCTCGTCAGGTGGGTCAGTGGTCTGAGGCGTGCTAGAGCTTTGATTCAGGGTAGGTTTAGAGGCTGGCTCAGAAACCGGTTTGGCAACAGCCGCAGGGGCATTCTCCTCTGGGATGAGGGGCACAAAGCCAGTTATGTCGGCACCGGCCATGCTGACACTAGCGCCGGAGGAAGAGACGCCATCCTCCTTGGGAACGGACGGTAGGGGGGAAGGCTTTTGCGCAGCAGCATCGGTACGGAAGGCTAAATTATGCAGCGCGGCTAGGGCACGGTGACCCCAACGACGAGTGGGGTCATGGGACGCGTTGAGCAGGGGGCGACAACAGGCGATCGCATTGTCCAGATCACCTCGGCGCTGGTACGCCTTGACCAAACCAACACGGGCGCGATGGGCGATCGCTGTGGGGGGATTCTCATCTAATACCGCCGCCAGCAGAGCGATCGCCGCGTCTAAGTTTTGGTCTGCCAAATTGGTCAGACCTTGCTGAAGCAAGTCGTTGGCAGGAGCTGTCTCAGAAGACGTCTTTTGCAGGTCTTTTTGGACCGGGGAGCGACCAGAGATCGCGCTGGAAGATGAGTCCATGAGGGGGCTTTCCGGTAGAGTCCTGTATACCTAACGGCCCGAAATTATGCCATTAGGCTATCAGTATACTGAGCCAGCTCGTGGTTTGGCAGTACCGCATAACGCAAGGAATAAACAGCACAATAGGCAAACGTAACGGTTGCTCAGGCCACTGTACGGAGGGCACGGTATGGGCTACTGTACGGGGGGCAAGACCTGAACGAAACCATTGCGAGCTATAGGCATAGTGCCTCAACTATTCGTCATCTTCGCTGACATATTTAAGATGGATATGTTTACGTCCTAGCGTAATTTCGAATTCATCTCCGGGCTCTAGGTCCATCTGCTTGGTATAGGCAGAGCCAATAAGCAAGTTGCCATTGGATTGGACGGTGATCCGATAGCTGGCACTACGTCCACCGCGACCGTTTTTACTCTGCTTACTATCTAACTCAATGCCTTCAGCATCAATTAGAGCATTGAGAAAGCGCATCATGTTAACGCGCTCAACACCGCTCTTGGTGATTGTAAAATAGCCACAAGCTTTTGCCTTCTCTTCCTTAGTCGATTCGGCTAAGTCCTTGACCTTTTCAAGCAGGGTCTCACCGACAAGGGGTTCAATTTTCTTTCTAGCCATTAACGTTCTTCGTTACTTACAGGGTTGATTACACTTTGAGTCAAAGAGCGCAGTATCTGCACCATCGTATCGCTACCGCACCAGCGGCCAACCGTGACAAGGGTCAACCGAATCATCAGTCGGCCATTGAAATGGTGTTGTAATAGCTTTAGCAGAACATACCGCGTTAGGTGTGTTGTGTCTGCACATCTATTCTAGCGATTTCGTTAGATAAGATATCACGTTCACTGCATTCTATACTACCTGAACACTTAATGACTTGCACAATTAAGGTGCAACAATAAAATAGTGATGTACAGGGACATTTCTGCCAATGAAGTTAACAACTCGTGGCCACTATAGCGTTAAAGCATTGCTAGATCTGAGCTTGCAGCCAAATTATGGCCCAGCGTCGGTCAATGCGATCGCTCAGCGACAGAATATCCCTGCGCCCTATCTTGAAAAACTCTTGATTGAATTAAGGCGTAAAGACCTTGTTGTTTCGGTTCGAGGTGTCCATGGTGGATATCAGCTGAAGCGATCGCCGAGTGACATATTTCTGGGGCAAATATTGCAGGCGGTGGGAGAGTCTATTGAGGCTCCTATCTCACCAGGCGAGCTATCTGAGCAAGCCGAAGACTGGGTTACCCAGCGCCTGTGGCAACGCCTTCACCAAACCCTCAAGGACGCAGTGTACAGCATTTCTTTAGAGGATCTGTACTACGATGCTCGCAGTCGCCAAGCTGCCCAAGGGGAGGAAACAAGCTTCGTGGTATGACGCGGTTCAATTGGCAAAAAAATAAGGGGACGAAATGTCCCCTCATGTATTGATACC
>JBARYO010000297.1:0-2717 GCA_049647905.1 Elainellaceae cyanobacterium
CCTGTAGCCATCGGTGAGGTGGAGCGCTTCACCCTCACCGGCATCACCTTTGACGGGGCGAGCCTTCCCGCTACAGAAACCCAAACCGACTACGCCGTGGCCGAGACGGTGCAGGTGGGGTTCAACCCGGTGGAGGTCGCCGTCGATTTTGTTCGCGATCGCGAGATTCCGATTACGCTGAAGCTGATTGACGCCGAGCTGTTTCTGGTTGAAGAGGAAGACGGCTGGCTGCAAACTGAGCTTGAGTTTGAAGAAAAAGAGGAAGGGGGACTATCGGTCGTCGTTGAAAAAGTCGTAGTCGATAACGCTACGGTGGTTGCCAACCCCAAAGGCAGCTTGGAGGCCAGTACGGGTATTGACGCCGATTTGGATTCTTCCCTTGACGCCTCTACGGATCCCCGCGCTGAAGCTGCCGATAGTCAAGACAGCATTATCCCCACCGTTGACGAGGACGGTGCGCCCAACGTCCGCTTAGCTCCCGTGGTGCTTCAAGGTGTTGACGCTGTTACCACCCTGTGGAACGACTACAAAAGCATCGCCTTCGAGGCAAGTGGGAGGCTGAAGAGCGGTGGTGAGTTTGACCTCAATGGGGAAGCGGACTTAAAGCTGAAGCGCATCAACGGGATGGTGCGCAGTCAGGATGTGGCCCTATCGAACCTGGCGTCCTTGTTGCCCCTTCCCCTCGCGGTGGCGCAAGGACAGCTCAGCAGCAACGTTGCCGTCGAATATCGCGGCAGCGCGTCGCGATCGCCTCTGGAATCCCTTGCTTTTATGGGCACGGCCCAGGTTGTTGATGCGGTGGTACGGCTGGATGCGGCTCCCAAGCCCATCGAAGATCTCAATGCTCAGCTGCGTTTTCAAGGGCAGCGTATTCTGCTGGACGACACCAGCCTGCGCTACGACCAAGTTCCCTTGACGGCAACCGGCGGCCTGGACCTGCGCCAGGGCTACAACATCAGCGCCCAGGTGCCCTCTGTGACCATAGCGGATCTGCAGAAGACCCTCAATATTCCTATTCCCATCGATGTGGCGGGGGAGTTTCAGGCCAACGCTACTGTGATTGGTCCTCTGACTCAGCCGGTGGTCGTAGGGGAAGTGAAAAGCCGCGATCGCATCCAGGTGGACCGCACCGCCGTGGATTCGGTGGAAGCCGCCTTTCGATTCACCCCCCCGCTGCTCAGCGTTAGTTCCTTCACGATTGTGCCGTCAGTTGGAGGCCGAATTACAGGGGAAGGCACGGTTGATCTGGAGGCCGATGGCGGCGTTGTGGCCAGCATTGACGCTGTCCTGCCGGGGGATGAGCTGGCGCAGGAGTACGGCTTTTCGTTGCCAACACCCTATCGGATTGGTGCCCTGGAGGCCGACCTAGAGGTGTTTGGTCCCTTTGACGATATTCAGGCGGTAGCGCAGTGGCGATTGCCCGAGGCAACCTATACCGGCCAGGGAGAAATCCGCTACGGAGATAGTCAGATTCGACTGCAGGATGCCCGGTTCCAGGTCGAGGGGGGCACCGTTGACGCTAGCGGAGTGGCCCAGCTAGACCAGCAAACCTGGCAGGCCACCGTCGCTACAACTCAGGTGCAAACCGGCGGTATCTTGCCCCAGCTTCAGGGACAGCTGAGCAGCGATGTGGCTCTGTCAGGCTCCCTCAATAACCTCAACTTGAGGGCGATCGCGGCCCAGGGAACGGCCCGACTCGACAACGCCGACATTCAACCTGTCAATGGCGTGGCGCTGGTAGACTCCGGCATGTACCAAACCGGGTTTCGCTGGACGGGGGATGGGCTCCAAGTCGATGGCTTTCGTGGGCCTAACGTGGCGGCAGATGGCTTTATTGGCCTTGACCCAGCAGCAGCGCCCGTCGTCACTGGCTTCAACCTTGATGTGGCGGCTGACAACTACGAACTGGCGCGACTGTCGCCGTTTTTGCCTGCTGCGATTCGAGACCAAGCCCAGCTGCGAGGGCGGGCTAGCTATGTTGGGCAGGTGAGCGGCACGCTGGATGCGCCCCAAGCTGCGGGACAGCTGCAGCTGGACAACTTTGGCGTCAACCGGTTCACCTTTGCTGATTTGGCTGGTCCGGTGCAGATCGGCCTGAATCAGGGGGGCATTGTTGCTCTGCAGGGCGGTGGCGATCGCATTGAGGCGCGCCTCAGCAGCAGCTATATTCCCACAGGCTTCTTGGTCCGCAACGGCGACACCACCTTGAGCGGCGAGACCCAGGGGGCTATCTTGACTGCGCGGCTCCGAGACTTTCCGCTACAGCAGCTCGCCTATCAGCCCTTGGGGAAAGACGCCGGTGCGGTGCTGGGGGTGGTGAGCGCCAATGTGGAAGCCAATATCGCTGACTTGAGTAACCTCACAGCAGTGGCCGACTTAGCGGTTGCCCAGCCCAGTCTGGGGCCTATCCGCGCCGACCAGTTTACCGGAGAAGTGGCCTACCGCAGCGGCGTTGTGAGTTTGGCGGAGGGGGCGATCGCCCTAGATGAGAGCCGGTATGAGCTGAGCGGGCGCATTGGTCTAGGTGGGTCGCAGCCGTTTGACATGACGCTAGCGGCGCAGCAAGGACGGCTGGAGACGGTTGTCGCGGCGCTGCAGCTCATTGCCCCTGGGGCCGGAGGACTAGGGCCAACTGGCGGAAATGCCGGACAAGAGGCTCTGACTCCCCGTGAGGCTGGTCGTCCAACACAGCCACTGCTAGAGCAGCTCGTCTATGC
>JBARYO010000298.1:0-10234 GCA_049647905.1 Elainellaceae cyanobacterium
CGAGTGGATCGACGTCAACGACCCCTACCTAACCGATATCGACGACCCCAGCCAGAACGGCGTCGTGCGCATCAAGGGCGGCGATCGCATCATCGATACCTACGTCTGGCAGCATGACGATCACCCCCTACCCGCCGATCACGAGCTAGTGATTTACGAGACCCATGTCCACGACTTCTCCGGCGGAGAAGATGACCCCAATCCACGGGGACAATACAAGCATGTGATAGAGAAGCTGGACTACCTGCAAGATTTGGGCATCAACGCCATTGAGCTAATGCCTGTCAAGGAGTATCCAGGAGACTACAGCTGGGGCTACAATCCGCGCTACTTCTTCGCCTCTGAGTCCAGCTATGGCACCACTGAAGAGCTGAAGCAGCTGGTTGACGAGTGCCACGGTCGCGGCATGCGCGTCATTATGGATGGCATCTTCAACCACTCAGAAGCCTCATCCCCGCTAACGCAAATCGATCACGACTACTGGTACCACCATGAACCCCGCGATCCCGACAACAACTGGGGGCCGGAGTTCAACTACGAGCATTACGACGAAAATCTAGACATCAAGCCCGCCTGGAAATTCGTCGGCGATACGATTCAGTTTTGGATTGAGGAATACCATATCGACGGCATTCGCTACGACGCTGCCCGGCAAATTGCCAACTACGACTTCATGCATTGGGCCGTTGACAAAACAAAAGAGAAAGCCGGGGCCAAGCCCTTTTTCAACATTGCGGAGCATATCCCAGAAACGCCGACCATCACCAACGTCGATGGCCCCATGGATAGCTGCTGGCACGATAGCTTCTATCACACCGTCAAGGCGCATATCTGCGGCGATAGGGTCGACTTCGAAGAGCTCAAAAACGCCATCGACTGCCGCCGCCAGGGCTTTTTAGGCTCGACCAACGTCGTGAATTATCTAACCAATCATGACCATGAGCGCATCATGGTGGAATTGGGCAATCGAGAAATCTTCGAAGAGGCGGCATTCCGGCGGCTGCGGCTAGGAGGGGCACTCCTAATGACAGCGGTTGGCGTACCCATGATTTGGATGGGTGAGGAATTTGGCTCATACCAGCCGCTAGATCCTGAACCAGCAAAGATCGATTGGCAGCTCTTGCACAACGGCGAAAATCGAGACCTGCTGCAGTACTACAAAGGGCTAACCCGGCTGCGGCGGGAAAATCACGCCCTCTACACCGAGAACGTTGAATTTTTCCACGACGATCCAGAGGCTAAGGTCTTGGGCTACGTGCGCTGGAATGATGAAGGGTCGCGGGTTGCTGTTGTGGCCAACTTCTCTGACGCGTTTCTAAAGGGTTACCACTTGCCCGGTTTCCCCGATGCAGGCAATTGGCATGAGTGGACCAAAGACTACGACGTGACAGCCGGTGAGGATGGGCTAGCGCTGGATTTGGGTGAGTATGAAGCCCAAGTGTTGGTTTGGAAAGGCTAAAGACCACAGCCTCAAAAGACCGTAACCCAAAAACACCATAGTCAGAAAAGACCATAGCCACAGCCAACTTGAGCGATGTGGGCCTCAACGGGAGACGCTTGGCTATCCCTAAGGCCCATATCATGTGATCCCCGTAAATAGGTCGTCAAATAAACTATGGCTTGCCTAGAATGGAAGTGCTTTGACCAGCAGCCATCCCATTCCGTGGAGAATTAGACGTCCATGACCGATCCGAACCGCAGTGCGACAAATTTGAATCGCGTGGATTCACCAATCAACGTGATTGTCGCCGCCGTCCTGATTTTTGGCAGCATTACATGGCTGGTTATTTGGGCGCTTCAGAGCGCCTACGCGTTTGGCTAGACCACGCGACTTGAATCGATTGCCTAATCGATTGCCCATGGCCTGAGGCGATCGCACCACCTATTGGCACCTCCAAGTGCCTCCCGTCAGCCCCCACAGCAGCAATTACGGAACCGCTGCTGTGGGGGCTGATTTCAACCCTGTGGCGTGGTGCATTGAGGGGACGCAGGACTATGGCAACATTTCGAAATGTGCTGGGCTGTTTCCGCCCCTATTGGGCTCTGGGCGCTTTGAGCGTTGCGGCCAGCAGTCTGTTTGAACACCGCCTCAGCACGGTGCGAGAGGCAGATCAGATCGTCGTGCTGGACCAAGGGGCGATCGCTGAGGTGGGAACCCATCAGGCGTTGCTCGAGCGAGGGGGCATCTATCAGCGGCTCCATGCCCTGCAAGAGACCGGCGAGCTGCTGACCTGACGCAATGGATGCCGCGATCGCGCTCCGCAAAAGGTATCTCTCTTCTAATCAAACGGTGTTCCCAGTAAGATAGAAACCTTACCACTACGACTTATCATGGGCCTTGCTCAACCTGTTCTCCTCCCGCCGCTGCTGTCTCAGGTCACGCCATTATTGGGCAATATCTGGCTCGATCTAGGAACCCTAGTGCTAATGCTAGGGCTGTCGGCCTTTTTCTCCGGATCGGAGACCGCAATTACAGCCTTAGATAGCTTAAAGCTGCGTGCCCTAATTGAGGAGCAGGGCGACCCCAACGGCATGTTTACGCTGGTGCTGCAGCGCCGTGCCCGCTTCATCACAACCCTGCTCATCGGCAACAACCTGGTCAACAATTTTTCCGCCATCTTGACCAGTAATCTGTTTGCCATTTGGCTTGGTAGCGCTTCGGTCGCCGTAGCAACAGCAGTAGCGACATTTTTGCTGCTCATCTTCGGCGAAATTACGCCCAAGTCTCTGGCCATCAACAACATCATGCCGGTGTTTCGGCTGGCAGTGCGGCCGATTTACTGGCTCTCTAAGATCCTGACCTGGTTTGGCATCACGACGTTTTTGGAGGCTATAGCCCAAAGCGCCATTCGCCTTTTTCAGGGCGATCGCGTGCAGCAGGGGGAGTCTGTCAAAGATTTGCAGCTCATGATTGAGATTTTGGGGGGCAAAGGACAGCTCGACATCGTCAAACATCAGCTGCTCAACCGGACCCTGATGCTGGACCGGCTCAAAGCCCACGATCTAGTCAAGCCTCGCATCGAGATGCGCACTATCAGCCACGGCGCTACGGTCCAGGAATTAGTCAACCTTTGTCTTGAGACAGGGTATTCCCGCATCCCTGTACAAGAGGACTCTAAAGATCAAATCGTTGGCATTGTGCATTTGAAACGGGCGCTTCAAGAGCTACATGGTCTCGGGCGTGACCCAAACGATGCCGATGTCGAGCCAGTCCAAGTCACCCAAGTAATGGATCCGCCCGTGTACGTTCCGGAAACGAAGCGTGTGGTTGACCTGCTCAAAGAAATGCTGCAGCAGCGGCTGCATATCGTCATTGTGGTCGACGAGTACGGCGGCACTGTTGGGCTGATCACGCTAGAAGACATTCTCGAAGAGCTGGTGGGAGAAATTTATGACGAAAGCGACTTTCCCGCTCAACGCCTTGCCCAGCGTAACCGCAGCGGACGGCGGCGTTTGGGGTGGCGGGGATCCCAATCGCCGTAAAAAGCTCTATTCAGTTGCTCCATGTTGGGTATCTCATGCTACGATAAAAACCCGTGTGAATGGGTCGGTGCCCGAGTGGTTAATGGGGGCGGACTGTAAATCCGCTAGCTAAGCTTACGTTGGTTCGAATCCAACCCGGCCCACCACACGTTTCTGAGCATTTGCCCGTGTAGCTCAGTGGTAGAGCGCACCCTTGGTAAGGGTGAGGTCACGAGTTCAATCCTCGTCACGGGCTTAATTATATTTCCTATGTTCAACAAAGGTCTTACCTGGCAAGCTAAGGCGCTTTTTTGCTTTTGACCTACAGGGCTGTCACTTTGGCAAGCCAATTAGGCTTTGTCTGCGCGGGTAATATGACTAGCTGCCGTAGCCATAAGTAATTCCAGCACAACTAAGGTTGACTGATTATAAATCCCATTGGCTATATCACACCATCGAGTATTGCATATCTTAAGTTTTCATTTAATATCGGATATAGGCAGCTGTTCTGAAGTGAGTATATGAGCTTATCGCGCGCCATTCACGTGCTCTTCAGAATTTAGCTTTTGTCTTAAACCGCTGTATTAATCAATCATTTGAGAGGATTTTCATGCCTACGTACAAAGTTACTCTGAAAAGTGAGGCTGAAGGGCTAGATACAACTATCGAAGTGCCCGATGACGAGTACATTCTTGATATCGCTGAAGAGAAGGGCATCGACCTACCCTTCTCTTGCCGTGCAGGCGCTTGCTCTACCTGCGCAGGTAAAGTTGAGTCTGGCACTATCGATCAGTCTGATCAGTCCTTCTTAGACGATGATCAAATTGCAGCAGGCTACGTGCTGACTTGCGTTGCTTACCCAACCTCTGACTGCACCATCACAACCCATCAGGAAGAAGCGCTGTACTAAGCGACTGTTCTGATCACATAACCATAAAACGGGGGAATGATGACTGAGCCATCTGTCCCCCGCTTTTGCGTTGTACTGGGCTGCGTCGTCCCTGCTCGAAAAGCACTTATTCTGCTTCGTCGGGACTACGCCAAAACACAAGCTCCTCATGCAGTGGCTGCAGCGTGCTGCCAGGATAATAGAACTCTAGAATGCGATCGCGGCTCCAGCCCAGAGCGCCTAGATTGTACGCACCAGTTTGGCTCATGCCGACACCATGGCCGAATCCACCGCCAACGAAAGCATAGCCTGACAGAACGGTCTCCATAACTGGTTCCGGGTTTGCAGGATCTGAAGACGAGGGGATGACAGCATTGGGGTCAACCTTAATCGCCTCAGCCTCAGCCCCCTCAGCCTCAGTGGTGAGCAATATTGCCTTGGGCGCTGGCTCTGCTGACTTTAGCCCTGCTGAACTTGTTTTAGCGGCCGGTTCGGCTGATGGCGATGATTCGACTGACGGATTTGGGGCCGCGTCAGGAGGAGCATCGGGGATAGCCGCAGGCCGTTCTTCGTACAGCGGTTCTAGATAGAACAGCGTACTAATAGGGGGATACAGCGCCCGCAGAATCTCGTCTTTCTTCAGCTCAATCGTGCCCTGGTCCGTCACCACATCTAGGGACTGGATACGCCCCGAATCGGCCCGCTCAGTGATTTTCAGCTCAATTAGCTGAGAGAAGTTCGCGAGGGGATGCTGAATCACCCGCAGATAGGTGCGCATATCGGCGGCAATCTGGGGCAACTTTTCCTCACGCCGCCAGCGAAAGCGGTCCCAGCCATCCTCATTGAAGCCTTCCGTCATCGCCATAAAGCGACGGAAGTTGCCCTCATCGCTTAGGCTGTAGCGCGAGATGTCCCAGAGTCCATTGACCGAATCCACCACCGCTTTGAGGTAGGGACGGTCCTCGCCATTCCAGACATCGCTGAACGGGGCCGTGACGCCTCCGGTAGTAGAAGAATAAAGCGCATCGATCAGCTGGTTATTGTAGGTCAACACCTGCCCCTGGGTCGCTTGAATAGCGCGATCGCTGATGTCACTGGCCCCATTCAGGCCCCAATACACCTGGCACTGGGTGTCCGCACAAAGCTGATAGTTGTCAATCTCAAATCGCCGCAGATTACGCAGGGCATAGGTGCGTGCCAATACCGCCTGTGCCTCAATTGTCGTTGGTGGCGCAGATAGACCAATTTCGTGGGGGACGACGCCACGCAGGTACGTTTCAATAGGGACATGATTGACCACGGTGTAGGTGCCGTAGGCATTGGGCTGTAGCGTCACGTCACCGCCATAGAGGCGAGATTCGACGTCGTCATTGAGCTGGTCCACCTGGAGGCGGTTCTTCTGGGTCTCAATTTCCGCCTGGTCGCGGCTGTAGCGATAGCCACCGATAATGTATGTGGTTTGAGGCAGATCCCGATGAATTGTGCTGTCGAGAAAGGCCGTCTTTGCCCCTTTGGCCTGTATATTATGGAGCAGAAGCCGGCGCAGCAGCGGCGTCCGGTATACATCTCGCTTGGCCCACACTTGCCACTTTTCGGGCTGGGCCAGTTCGACTTCAATGCCCTGGTCACTCCAATAGCGGGCACTGTCTTCGGCGCTCTCGAAGCTGCGGTGGCTGCTGAGAACAATATGCTCATCTACGATAGGCTCTGGCAGAGGCTGGCGGGTGATTTCGACCGTTGCCTCATCTGCCGTAATGGTCTGGGTATGATCGCCGACGGTGAAGGTGATCTTGAGGCGATCGCCCGGTAGCGGATTGAGCGTCAGCGTATCGTCATTCTCCTCTCCAAAACGCTGGATAACACCAACGTCCAAGATAGGTTCAGCCAGCGGACGCGGCGACTGTGCCCCGTTATCCACATCACGCAGGTCAGCGCCTGCCGGGCTGCGCAGGTCAGCGCCCGCCGGACGGCGGCCAGCTTGCGTAACAGTCGCCTGTGCGGCGGCCATCGTGGGCAAGGCTATGCTACTAGCGACAATAACAGCGCAGCAAACGAGTGGGTAGGGAAGGCGCAAATAACTTTGCAGTAACATAACAAGAATTGATCAAGGTTTCAGCGTTAGCGTCAAATCGTTCAGTCAATGTCTTGAGGCCGAGTCAGGTAGGTCCAGACGCTACGAGGCCATAAGGAAATGCTAGCCCAACTCTCCCGCTTTGGTCGATATTTATATTTCTTTGTGTAGATGACAATTTGGGTTGGCCAAACGGAAAAAGGCTGAATCCCCCTGCAGCAGAGACCTGTCGGCAAAGCGGACGACCAATTAGAAAAGATTAGAAAAGAGTTGTCTAGACCAAGCCGCTCTGACTAGCTCCACGCAACTCCCTCAGATCTTCACTGGGGCAGCGGGCAATCCGAACTGTTTTCAAGGATACGTATTAGCAATGGACTACACCGACCAGCTACAGCGCCACATGCAGCAGGCAGAACTTACTACCCTCACTGCGCTCTACAACGCCGCCCAGGTGTCTCCTGGGTCGGTTAAGCGCCTGCGCAGCGGACAGGTCACGCAAATGCAGCTCGGTACGCTCCTTCGGCTGAGTCATGCCCTTAGGCTGCCGCTAAGCGAGCTGATTACGCAGTTTTCTGCAGAAAACGTCACATTAAAGCCGACAATAGCACCTCAAACAACAGCCCAGGCGGCAATGGCTAAAGATCGGTCCCAAGGGACAACTGCCTCTGAATCAGAGAGACAGCAGGGTTTTCAGCACACCAGCTTGCAGATCTTAGAGTCATGGCTGCTGCAATGGCCCACCGCAGCCCACGCGGCTCAAGCCAATGACCATATTCCAGCAGCGCGACTGGTTCCGTTGGTCGCACCAGTCAATCAGCTGCTTCAGTCTTGGGGGGTAACGACCATTGGAGAGGTTGGCCAAGAGGTCGCCTATGCCCCCCAAGTCCATCAGATAATGTCTGGCCATGCCCAGCCAGGCGACCCGGTTCGCATCCGCTACGTCGGCTACCGACATCAGGGCAACCTGCTGCATCGTGCCAAGGTCAGCCCGGTCAGCCCGTAGCTTGTAGGGCATACAACCGGCCTAATCCATATATAGCAGTCGCCACATCCGCTAGGACAAAGGTGCGTTCTAGACTCCGCGCTCCGCGCGGAGTCTAGAACATTTCACCGTACTCTATCGCTCAACGGGCGCTATAACCCCTATAGCAGCGCCAGATCCCATTTTAGATTCAGCTCAATGGCAAGCCCCAGACCTGCGCTGCCGCGATCGCCCAGACACGGTCTGGGGCAGAACTGATTCGCCGTGGGTCAGCTTTGGAGACCAAATTAAAAAAATGCGGAACTTAATGCGGAGAACTAACGACTATGGAACGAGCAGTTAGTTCATCAAATCTTTAAGGAACCCCCAAAATTATGCATCTCTCTTCACATAAATTTCTGCTTCTGAATGGTATTGCCCTTAGCAGCGCTGTATCCGTTCTCCTAGCCCAGCAGGCGAATGCCCAATTCCCCCACGCCGCCGCATCGCCCATGGTCCTAGCCCAAGCAGATGCGCCGGAGGTAGACCCTTCAGAGCTAGAATCGCCAGAACCAGAATCACCAGAACCGGAATCGCCCGCAGCAGAGACTCAGCAAGCGCCGACCGTCATTGACCTGGCCGCTAGTAGCGAGGCCTTTGGAATCTTAGTCCAGGCGCTGCAGACGGCTGAACTCGTAGACACGCTTTCTGGTCCTGGCCCCTTCACAGTATTCGCCCCCACCGATGAGGCGTTTGCCCAGCTCCCTGATGGCACCGTTGAGGCCCTGCTTCAGCCCGAGAACCGCGACCTGCTGATAGATATCCTGCAATA
This sequence comes from Elainellaceae cyanobacterium, assembly GCA_049647905.1. GTDB lineage: Bacteria > Cyanobacteriota > Cyanobacteriia > CAKZMO01 > CAKZMO01 > JBCCAG01. The sequence continues at coordinate 8,216 of JBARYO010000298.1, forward strand.
CCATGTCGTTGACGGAGCGGTCCCCTCAGACGTCGTTACATCTGGCCCTATTCCAACCCTGTCAGAAGATTCGCTGACGGCAGAGGTTGGAGATGTCATTACTGTGGATAGCGCAACGGTGCTGCAGCCCGACGCGCAGGCTAGCAACGGCATCATCCACGTCATTGACAAGGTGCTGGTTCCAGAATCTGCGATGCTTGAAGTACAGACGCTTCTAGAACTGCTAGCCGCTACGGAGCCTGTGCCAGAGTTCGAGCCAGGTCTTGAGCCAGAGTTCGAGCCAGGTCTTGAGCCAGAGTCTGCACCCGCCCCAGAATCCGAGCTAGAGCCAAAGCCATAGCCTGGATTCCGCTCGTCCTAGTCCAAGTATTGCCTTGAGCCTGTTGCTCAACGCTGGGCTTTAAAGTTACGAGCTGTAAAGCATTGTGCCCCTCGAAATACGCTATTTTGACGTCGGAGCCTCTGCGCTCTGACGTTTATTTTTTTGTGCGAATATCTCTGAAGCGGTGGTGATGCCAAATTCTATTCAAATTCAGGTCAATGGCGAGCCTCAAACCTGCTCGTCCGACCTCTCTATGCCCCGATTGCTAACCTCTATTGGCCTCAACCCTCGGCTAGTGGCGGTGGAATACAACGGGGAGATCCTGCACCGTCAGTACTGGGAGACCACTCAGCTCCAAGAGGGCGATCGCCTAGAAATTGTGACCATTGTTGGGGGAGGATAGCTTAGTGATCACAGAGGTTCAGCTTCGCCCAGTTCGGTAATCGCACCTAGAATCAGCCCTAAATTGGACGCGCGATCGCCCTTGAGGCGTTAACGTAGAACAGAGGCTTGGTTAGGGTAATATCCCCCAATGCCACAGTGAGGCATCGTCTTGGTGATGTCCTGCCTGAGTGAGAAACGTTCAGGTCAGGTGCTATCTGAGTGAGATATTTTTTAGGGGCTCAAGGCCTCTCGCTAACACTGTAAGGTTAAGAACGACTGGTACATGACTGCTATGAGAAAACTATTTAGTGCAATTTCACCTCGCTTCAAGGCGCTGACTAAAGCACTGCTGATGCTGAGTTTGGTTGCGGTACTTGTATTTGGCCAAGCCAACGCAGCCTTAGCAGCCCGATCTGGTGGACGAATCGGCGGCGGTAGCTTCCGTTCTGCCCCCCGCAGCTATTCCGCGCCCCGCAGCTACAGCGCCCCTCGCACTGCGCCCTACGCGGGTAGAGGCTACGGCGGTGGTGGCTTCGGCTTTCCCTTCCTGCTGCCCTTCTTTGGGTTTGGTGGCGGCTTTGGTGGGCTGTTCACCATTTTGATCTTCATTTCCGTGGCCAACTTCATCGTCCGCAGCTTCCGCAGCGCGGGTGTTGAGGATGACTATGGCTACAGCGCCGCTAGCCCCAAGCTATCTGTGGCTAAAGTTCAGGTGGGCCTGTTGGCCGAGGCGCGCTATCTGCAGCAAGACCTGAATCGTATGGCAGAAAGCGCCGACACTAGCAGCTCTGCAGGTCTGGCGCAGGTACTCCAAGAGTCAACCCTATCGCTGTTGCGGAATCCAGAGTATTGGATCTATGCCGCAGCAGAATCAGACCAGGCGCGGCTTGAGAGTGCGGAAGCTCAGTTTAACCGGCTCGCACTGACGGAGCGCAGCAAGTTTACCCGTGAGTCTGTGTCCAACGTCAACAACAAGCTGAGCCTTGCTGAAGCCGATGCTGAAACAGGCAGTGCGCTGATTGAGTCTGATATGTCAGGGGAGTACATTGTGGCGACGCTGCTGGTGGCCACCCGCCGCAAGCTAGACCTACCCAAGATTTCGTCGACGCAGGATCTGCGGCAGGCGCTGAGCCAGGTGGGTTCTGTCTCCGGTGATGAGATGGTCGCCCTTGAGGTGCTGTGGACGCCTCAGACCGAAGGAGAAACTCTGACAGCAGACGAGGTAGTAGCAGAGTACCCCGAACTCGTTCGAATTTAGCCCAATATATAGCCCGACATACCATTTCACACAATATGTCGGATATGTCGGACCC
>JBARYO010000299.1:0-1778 GCA_049647905.1 Elainellaceae cyanobacterium
TATGACGATCCTGCTCGTATCCCAGGGTAGTGACAGGAAGCTGAAAGCGGTTATCCTCATCGTCTGAGATATTGGACTGATGAGAGAGATCGACGTCACAGGCTGGAACGGCTTGTAGGTTAGACGCTCCAAGCGCTCCAGCTGACTGTCCTGTCCCAATTTCGCTAATGGCTTCGTGGGCAACGTCAACCTGGAAATGGGTTGGATCTTCGGGCTCTAGGTGAAAAAAGCGAGGCACAAATCGTTGGCCGTTGGCGTAGATCAAGTTACCCGGCACATACTCCCTCAGCGCGACTGCGGGAGGGCGGGGCAAATCAAAGTCTCGTAGCCAGCTGATACTGCGCGGCATTTGAGCTGTCCCACGAATTGAGCCAATATCTAGGCCGTAGCCGGGTAAAAAGCCTTCGGCAGCTAAAACGCCGTAGGTGTTGGTATCATCGTAGCCCTCTGCATCACGGCGACTGCGGCTTTTAATACCTTTCAACGCCTTTACGCGATTTTCGAGAGAGAAGATACCGGCTAAGCAGGATGGATGAGGACATCATACTTGGGCAATAGTGGGTTGCGCTCTAATCGCTCCTCGATATGGCGCATCTGCTTTTTCGTTAGGGAAATGCCCTTCTCATAAATAGAGCGGTTCAGCTTGATAAGTGGATGTAGTCCCTTCCAGGTCATACTTTGAGCCCAAGCTAGCATCGTCTGCACATCGGTGAGCAGAGCCCCGTTCCAGTGCTGTTCGAGAATGCCCCAACAGCGCTCAATCGGATTGTACTTGCTGTGGTAAGGCGGATAGTACAACAGCTGCACCGGAACGCCAATGCGCTCAACCCACTGCACCATGCGATTGAGGAATTGAGTGCGCACCCCGCTACTTTCAGGGCCGTTGTCCACTTTGATTTGCAGCAGTGGGATGCTCTTTTGCTGCTGGGGCGTCAGCTGTGCCCACCAGGTTTGCAGGGTATCAACGATGAAGTCGCTGGTTTTGTAGGAGGTGCCAAACCCGATGAACAATTCGCCCGTGTCTTCATCCACGATGCCGCAAGGAATGTACTTCTCCTTGATGCCCATGTCGTGGTCGCTGGCCCGGTTGTCTCCTCTGGTTTTGCCACCGCGAGAGGACTCCCCCAGGCTGACGGTCGCTTTGCAGTCAATACTGATGCGCTTAGCGCCTTCCCTTCGGCCTTGCTCGCCCTTGAGCGCTATGTTCTCGAAAATCAGGTCGGTTTCGGGCAACTTTTTTGGGGCTTGGCTTTGAGCACTTTGCGCAATCGGTAGCCTAGCCGGTTCAGAACCGTTGCCATCGTGCTAGGGGCCGGCAGTTGTTCACCTTTGAACCCTTGACGTCTTAATTGCCGCAACGCTTCTGCTGACGTCAGCCGCGTGTAGGCTATTGTGCTCCTAAAGCTTGGGTCCTGCTGCCCTTGTGCTTCCGCTAACTTGATGAGGGCCGTGGCTACCTCGGGGTGTCGCTCCTCCCAGCGCTTACCCCCGCCAAATGCTGACTGGGCTCCGCAGCAGATTAGACCCGTTCGCTTTTCCGCTAGCCCTACCTCAACCGCCTTTCGATTCCACCCAAAACGGCTCTCCGCCATACGAGCGCTGCCGTTGCAGTACTTCAATGCCATCTCGGCCTGAAAGGCGCGACGTTTCACTTGAGCCATACCAGATGCGGCCAGGCGCAGGTCTTCTATTTGAGAGGCACTCAAACCCTGCTCTGAAGAAGTAGATGACATCGCTGTATTGTTATGTTGATCTCTGAGTATGTCTCCTATTCTACC
>JBARYO010000300.1:0-1862 GCA_049647905.1 Elainellaceae cyanobacterium
GTAGAGGTTGGCTCTGTAGAGGTTGGCGCTGTAGAGGTTGGCGCTGTAGAGGTTGGCTCTGTAGAGGTTGGCTCTGTAGAGGTCGGCTCTGTAGAGGTGTGGGCCAACTACTCTGGTAAACGTTCCAAGGCCTAAAGCATCAGCATAGTGATGCCTGACAGGTTAAGAGAATAGTCCAGTAGTCAAGGGGGGCAAAAACAGTGTAGGAAAGAGCTACTGACCAGCCCATCGCCCTGACCCATGAGCCATCGCTATAGCCGCAACCCCGACCACATCCGGGGGCGACATGTGCCTGCCCCGGACAATGCCGCCGTTGATAGTCATCTGAGAATGCTGCTGAGTCCAGCAGTGTACAGCCAACAAGCGGCATACCGACAGCTAGGGATGAGAGAGCGGATACTGACGTTGCCTTTGATGGTCGCGGCTGTTGTGACGTTGCTATGGCAGCGAGTACCGTCAGTGCGAGAGTTGACGCGGATGCTCAATCGCCAAGACCTGCTGTGGTCAAAAGCAGTGCGAGTGAGCCAACAGGCCGTTAGCGAGCGGTTTTTAAGCTTTCCCTACGAGCTGTTCGAGGGAGTATTCCATGAGCTATTGCCGCAGCTGAAAGGTCGGTGGGAGCAACGGGGGCGACCGCTAGCGCCAAGCATTGCGCAGGCCATGAGGCACTTTGATAGGGTTTGGGCTGCTGATGGCTCGGTGCTAGAAGCGCTGTTTCGCAAACTCGATAGTCTGCAAGATTGTCCAGCAGGGCAACTGGCGGGCAAGCTGTGCACGGTGATTGAGCTGGGGAGCCAGCTGCCGGTTGAGGTGTGGTTTAGCGAGAATGCCAAGGCCCACGATTCTAAGTTTCAGGGAAATTTGCTGGCCTTAGCCACGGCCAAAACCCTGCTGATTTTAGACCGGGGATTCTATGACTTTGAGTGGTGGGCGCAGCTAATCGCCAAGCAGGTCCACTTCATCTGTGCTGCTAAGTCAAATCTCGCCTACACGCTCGTTGAGACCTTGAGCCTCACCCCAAGCCTGAAAGACCAAATTGTCGAGGTGGGGAAAGACAAAAAAGGTCAACCACTCGTGCGCCTGCGGCTGGTTGAGGTTCGCAAAGGCAAACGCTGGTATCGATACCTCACCTCAGTGACAGCCCCCCAGGTGCTTCCGCCCTATGTCGTGATGGACCTGTATGCGCGCAGGTGGCGCATTGAAGACGCTTTCCACCTGGTGAAGCGTCTGCTGGGCCTCGCTTACCTTTGGACAGGCTCTCTCAACGGCATCAAGCTTCAGATTTGGGCCACTTGGTTGATGTATGCGGTGTTGGTCGATTTATCCGATGAGGTTGCCGAGGCGGTGCAACTGCCCCTTGAGCGCATCTCTATGGAGATGGTTTGGCGGGGGCTTTATCATTTCAACCATGCCTACAATCAGGGAAGCGCAGTCGACCCGGTGGCTTACTTAGCCGCCCCGGAAAACCGCGACCTCGGCGTCATCAAACCCATTCGCAAACCGCCCAAAACCATAAACCTATCTCCCTATTTTGGCGCTTCTCCTTCCACCTCTTGACAAGATGTCTAAAGGCTTAACCTGTCACCCATCAGCATAGTGAATAACTTTCAGGAGCTTATCTGCCTCAAAGTCCTCAGCTCCTGGCTCACCGCAGGGATGAAAGGAAATACTGGGTCTTGGCGCGTCAGCGGGCAGATTTGGATAGCCCTCTGGCTGCGCTAACACGTGCAGCTTAAACAGCACAATCATCACGTTCAAGCCCGCGAAGACATCCACCTGCTTCAGCCCGGCGGGAACGCCCTGCCCCTTGAGCTGCAGCATCTTCTTCTGCGGCAGATTTTCCGTCGGAGGCTGGTTCAGAA
>JBARYO010000301.1:0-4206 GCA_049647905.1 Elainellaceae cyanobacterium
CAAGGGTCCCACGCCCCGGCACCAGAGCGATTTCATCAATACCGTACGCTCTGCGAGCCGTTTTTCCTCTGCCAATTTTTATGTCCACGCAACTCAAGCCCCCGCGACAGTAGTGATCTGAAATAGATGATTTGGAATAATTGAACTAGCCTATCAAATTTTCCCAATCTATTTTCACTTGGGATAGCGTTACGCCTCGAAGTCATCGGCATCACTGAAGGCATTGAAAATGTTCGACAGAATAATGTTAGAAAACAAAAATCCGTCTGGGTCACTGAGAGAAAGGCGATCGCTTGGTCCATACCGTACCCACCGCTTTTGGTAAAACGGCTCTAGAGTGCGGGTGATTCGGTGAACAGCCGGGGTGCCAAACTGCTGGGCCAGGGTCTCCAGAGATAATCCTTCTGCAAGGCGCAGTCCCAGCATGAGGGTGTCGAGCAGCTGCTCGGTGATGCTATCGGAACTCGAATCGCTCTGGACTGTTGTGGAGGTCTGCACCCACTCTCGATATGCTGCCTGGGTTCGGGGTCGCGTGACCCGCCGCTGCTCTAGGTAGCTTGCGGCTCCCATGCCAAAGCCATAGAAAGGCTGATTTTCCCAATAGATGCGGTTGTGGCGGCAGTGAAACCCTGGCTTCGCGTAGTTGGAAATCTCATAGTGCTCATAGCCCGCTTGGGTCAGCAGCGCCTGCGCTTGGCGGTACATCTGGGCCGTTTCCTGATCAGAGGGCAGGGGCCGTTCTCCCGGTGTATACCAGCGGTCGAAGGCAGTTTTAGGTTCCACAATCAGGTCATACACGGACAGATGCGGTACACCAGCGGCGATCGCCGCTTCGAGCGAGGCGATCCAGTGAGCCATGGTTTGGCGGGGTAGCCCAGAGATTAAATCAAGGCTAATGTTAGTCAACCCAGCGCGGCTCAGCTGCCCTAGGGCATTGTCGATGTGGTGGCGTCTATGGGTACGCCCGCAGGCGGCCAATAGCTCATCTTGAAAGGCCTGAACGCCTAAGCTAACCCGGTTGATGCCCAGGTCGCGGTATCGCTCTAGCAGGTCCGTTTCGACGGTGTCGGGATCTACCTCAATAGAGATCTCTGCACCATCAGCTATGCCAAACTGGCGCTCAAGCAGAGCCAAGAGGCGATGGAGCTGGTGGCTCGACAGCAGCGATGGGGTACCTCCGCCAAAGAAAACCGTCTGCAGCGGTGGACCGGGAGGAGCAGCCTGGACTTCTTGACACAAAACATCTAGATAGGTGGCGATCGCCTTGGACCCGTGACCATCCCCCTGGGGTTGAATCGGAGGGATGGGGGGGCAATCGCCGACGATAGACACCGCGAAGTCGCAGTAATAACAGCGGCGACGGCAAAACGGAATATGGATGTAGGCCGCAGTGGGGAGCGGTGCCACCGTATTGCGATGTTGCGGTAATGCTGGGCCTGGTGTCGTAATCATCTACAGTGGCCAAAGCCGTTGGGTCGAACAGGGGGTTATCTAAGAGCGGAGAAAACGATAGCGGTGGAACGCCCGAATCGATATGATTAGATTCGCCGTTGATTTTCAGCGATTAGTTTCAAGTCATTAGCGTCCAGTAATCATTGCTCTGTACTGACTCAAAGTTTAGCTCAATTGCTGTAGCCAGGACGTGATGGTCCTGGCCTTTTCTCTAGGAGGGTCGACGATGTTTTTTTTAGTAGATCCCATTGCTGAGACCCTGCGCGAACCCATCGCCACCTTTGTGCTGCTGCTTGCCATCGTTTTGATTATCCCACCTCTAGTTGAGCGCTTGCGGCTGCCAGGTTTAGTGGGTTTGTTGGCGGCTGGGGTACTGTTTGGCAGCAGCGGTTTGGGTTGGCTACGGGCTGACTCAGAAACCATGGGGCTGTTCGCAGAAATTGGCAAGATTTACCTCATGTTCGTCGCTGGGCTTGAAATCGATCTAGCCCTATTTCATCAGACCCGTAACCGCTCCATTAGCTTTGGATTAGCAACCTTCGCGCTGCCAATGTTAGGCGGCATTATGGTGGGGCTGGTGTTGGGCTATGGCTGGCTGGCTGCGGTACTGATTGGCTCACTGCTGGCCTCCCACACGCTGCTGGCCTACCCCATCGTGCAGCGGCTTGGCGTAGTGAGCGATGAAGCGGTGACGGTGACCGTCGGGGCAACGATTTTCACGGATGTGACCGCGCTGCTGGTGCTGGCTATCTGCTTAGGCGTTAATCAAGGCGACTTTTCGGCAGTGACGCTATTCACCCTGCTGGCCTCTCTATTTCTATATTCGGCAGCCGTTTTGGTTGGACTGAAGTATTTGGGTCGAGCATTTTTCCGCAACACAGGCAAAGATGAGGGCAATCAGTTTTTGTTTGTCATGCTGTCGGTGTTCCTCTGTGCCCTGGGTGCTCAGCTCATTGGTGTGGAAAACATTGTTGGGGCATTTCTGGCGGGGCTAGCCATCAACAGCATTATTGGTGATGGCCCGGTGAAGGAGAAAACGGAATTTTTGGGCAGCGTGCTGTTTATTCCCATGTTTTTTGTTTCCATGGGACTCCTGCTCGACCTCAACAGCGTTGGAAGTTTGCTAGGGTTTATTGAAATTCCGCTGCTGATTGTGGTGACGCTGCTAACCACAAAGCTGTTGGCGGCGATCGCAGTTAAGGCAATGTTCGGGTACAGCTGGCCGCAAACCTGGACGATGTGGTCCTTGTCGGTGCCCCAGGTGGCGGCAACTCTAGCGGCGGCGCTTGTAGGATACGAAGCGGGGATTATCGATACGCAGGTGTTCAACAGCACGATTTTGCTAATGCTGGTGACTGCTATCTTAGGACCGCTAGTGACTGCGCGAACGGCTCGGCAGCTGGTGGTTTCAGAAGACCTCGACAAACCTCAGCTGCTCAGCTGGCTCCCCGATCCCAGCTCGGCTCCTGCCTCCTTTTCGGTGGTGGTACCGGTCTACAACCCCAAGACAGAGCAATGGCTCATTGAGCTAGGGGCCTTAGTGGCCCGGTACGAAGGCGGGCGCGTGGTGCCCGTAGCGATCGCCCTGGCCCAACCCCAAATGGACTCATCCCAGCTCACTCGAGCGGTAGCCCGCAGTCAAGAGCGGCTCACCGCAGCTCACGCCATTGGGACAGCCTTTGAGGTTCCCGTCGAGCCCAAACTTCGGATTGACTATAGCGTAGCGCGGGGTATCTGCCACAGCAGTCGGGAAGAAGAGGCGAATCTAATTATTCTGGGCATGGGTCGTCAGCCCTGGCTCACATCTCAGCTGCCCGGCACAATTCAGGATGATGTCCTATGGGCCGCCCATTGCCCTGTGGCGGTGGCCCACCTACAGAGTTCTCCAACAACAATTACCAAGATTCTATTGCCCATTGAAGCGCCGTCACGACCCATGCTGCGATCGCTGCGGTTTGCCCAAGTTCTGGCCAGCGTCAATCGCGCCCAAATCACGCTGCTGCATGTATACAGCCCTCGGATATCCGAGGCGAGCCGCAGCCATCGTCAGCAGCAGTTGGAGTCCGTCGTCAATCGGCTATCAACAGCGGACTGCCCTATCCATACCCAACTTTTGGCCAGCGACAACGTTGTTGGGGCGATCGCCGCAGCGGCTCAGCAATTCGACCTCGTTGTCCTGCGGTTACAGTATCACCCGGTGGTCAGCGGCTTCGGCATAGCGGATACAGCATCACCGCTACTGCAGCGGCTCACAACGTCTGTCATTCTGGTGGGTGAGACCAGACCTCCGCAGCCTGCAAGCTGAGTCTTAGCGAGGCAGCGCTATGGAGCCCAATCTTGAAGGCCAGTTAAACTCTGTGTGGAACCATGTAAAGGCTTTATAAGTCATACACAACCATTGGACATATTGTGATAGGAGTTTGCTTATGTTGTTCTATTTCTTACCCTCTGCCGTGACGTTTTTGATTGCGCTACGGCTCTTCGAAAAAGACGACACAACCCCCCGAAGCGATGCCTACAGCTGGGTCGTTTTGCTGTTGGCATCAGCATTTTGGCCGGTGACTGCGGTTTCCATGCTGCGAAAAGCTGTTTTGGGCTCAGGCGATCACAAGACTACATCGTGCCCTCCTGTCGAGATCTGCGAAGTTTAAACGCTACTCAGCCTCAAAAGCGCAGCTTTGTTAGCCTATTGGACAGGACATCAAACCAGAACAATTTGGGTTGATCTGTAGACCAGCAAGCCAGCCGTTAGAT
>JBARYO010000302.1:0-6152 GCA_049647905.1 Elainellaceae cyanobacterium
TCAGTTTTGGGCGATCGCCGCCGTAGAAATGCTCAGACAAGCCGGTCAATTTGGGCAAAGCAGGTTGGCCTAGAGCAGTAGCGACTTAGTCAGCGCAAAATTTTATTGTTAGCTCAACTCGGATTTCACCCGTAGGAGCATCATCATGAAGGGCGTACTCAATCTATTCCGCTCTCAATTTTCCGCCAAACCATCTGCCACCGACGAGCAGCAGAGTCGAGCACTATCGCTCCAATCCACTGGATTTGTCTGCTACCAACAGGGCCAGTACGACGCCGCCGTTTCCTATCTAGAATCAGCGCTGACGCTGTGGACCGTGCTAGGAAACTTTCGAGCCGAACAGATGCTGTTTCAGTGCCTAGCGAGCTGCTACTGGAACCTAGGCGAAATTCAAGCGGCACAGTGCTGCTATCAAGAGGCTTCAACCCTTTCTGCCGCTTTGAGCTATCTCGCTGAAGCGCAAGTAACTATCTGATGGTGTAGCGATCCATTACGGCGAACAAGCATGGCTAATCACAAGTGCCCCGTTGGGGAGCCGGTAAACCGCCTGGGCCTCAATGATGGGGTCGTCAAACTTCCACTGGGAAGACTCATCCGGGATGTGCTGCACGTCTCCAGTAGGGTATTGAGAGGCTGGACCGTCGCTAGGTCGATCAGGAAGACCATCAGACCCCGTAATCGTGAAGGTGCTACTGCCGTCTTCGTTACGAGCGACGCAGCTGTTGGCAATGAGAGAATCGGTGTTGAGAATGCCCTCGGGTAAGTCGGCGAGGCTGTTCTGGATAAAGCTGGTATCTGGGGCCGTGATGGTGCCAGAGGACAGCGCGCCAGAGGCATTGACGTCCACTTGGCCGTTGTTGTCAAAGTCGATAGCGCTGCCGGGGGGAGTGGGCTCGCTCAAAAAGGTATTGAGGGTGATATTTCCACCGTTGGCGCTGCCGGAGATGGAGATGATATCGCTGTCGTCGAAAGCGATAATACCAGCTCCAAGAATCGTGATGTTGCCGCCATCGCCGAGGCTGTTGGTGGTAATATCGCCATCACCCACCAGCAGGGTAAGACTATTTTGGCTGTCAGTGCTTACGTTGATGCGGATGTCGCCTCCAGAGCTTTGGGCAGCGGCGGTAGTGATGTCGCTATCGGTGAGCTGCAGCATGTCAATGGTATTGAGGACGATGCTGCCCGCTGTCCCCGTGCCTGTGCTTTGAGCGGAGATAATCGCCCCATCGGCAAGGGAGAGGGTGTTAGCCCCGACGGTAATATTGCCCCCAGGGCCGGTAGAGTTGCCTCGGGTACTGGTAAACAAGCCACTTTGGCCCTCACCTTCGCTGACGTCACCCGTAGCCGCAGCATTACGACCAGAGAGGGCGACGGTATTGGCGCTGAGGATAATATTGCCAGCTTGACCTCCGGCTAGGGTCGTGGTGATGATCTGTCCGCCGTCAACCAGATCGACATCGTTGGCATTGATGCGGACATTCCCCCCCGTTTGGGCATTTTCTGTGCGGGCGTTGATCACCGCCCCGTTAGATAGGGTTAGGGTCTGGGTATTGAGTCTGATGGGGCCCCCTTCGCCCGAGGAACTCGCTCCTGTGGTGGTGAAGATACCACTCAATGAGCCATTGCTGCCGACGCTATTGAGGACGATGCGATCGCTGGCGTTGACGGTAACACGACCAGCATTGCCGTTACCCAGGGTGCTTGCCGTCAGCTGTCCGCCGTCTAATACCCTCAACACTGGAGCGTCAACGCTGATGTTGCCCCCGTCTCCAGTGGCGTCTAGTGCGACAGCGGTGGCAATGGAGCTGGAAAGCTCGCCATCCGTACTCATGCCACTCACAACAACGCGATCGCTGGCGATAATGATGACGTTGCCCGCATCGCCGTTGCCCAGGGTGCTGGAGGTGAGGACGGCACCGCCTAAGACCTCCAGCACCGGGGTGGTAATTTTGATGTTGCCGCCGTCACCCGTGCCGGTTGCCTCCACCTGGCTTAGGGCTGCGCTTTCAGTAAATAAGTCGCCATCGCTGCCCCCCGTCGCCGCACCGTTAGGAAATGGGCCATCGTCGTTGCTGCCGTTGAAGGTGACGCGATCGCTGGCGACGACGATGATATCTCCAGCATCGCCCTCCCCGCTTGTGCTGGCGAATAGTTCCGAGTCGCCGAAAAATTCTAGGGTACCTGTAGTAATTATGATGCTGCCGCCGTTGCCGATTCCACTGTTTGAGACGTTGGCGGTGGCGTCACTGTCGTTGGCAAATACAACAGATTCCGATGCGTCGATGACAATGCTGCCAGCATTGCCGTTACCGTTGGTGTTGACAAAGAGTTCTGAACCGTTGAGCACTTCTAGGGTTGTCGTGGTGATTTCAATGCTGCCGCCGTCACCGGATGCACCCTCGTTTACGAAACTGAAAAAATCGCTATTGTCTACTAAAACTGATTCAGCAGTGACGATCAGAATGTTGCCTGCATCTCCCTGCCCAACGGTGCTGGCCCGTGGATTTGAGTCACCTTGAAACTCTACTGTGTTTGCCGTAATTGCAATATCTCCGCCATCTCCGACACCATCTTTGCGAACAAGATTGTTCGCGTCACTATCATCTACGAACAAAACAAAGCCAGATGCATTGATGGTGATGTTGCCCGCGTCACCAGTACCATTGGTAAACGCCTCTAGAACTGAGTTTTGCGCTTCGAAGCTGTCAACATTGAGGGTGATATTACCCGCATTGCCAGTACCGATAGTACTAACGGATAGACCCACCGTCTCAGGCTGGTTGCGCATGTCAGAGAACTCTGTTTCGCGCATTTTGAAGCTTCCTGTCGTAATGTCGATGTTGCCGCCTTCGCCAACGGCGTTCTCATTGTTGACACGGCTAATAAAACTACCATCTTCTAAAAGGACTGAGTCGGTGGCGACGATCTCAATGTTGCCCGCATTTCCCTCACCGTTTGTGCTGGCAAGGATTTCCGAATCCTCAATAAAGGTCAACGTGGCCGTAGTAATTTCGATATTTCCACCGTCGCCAACTGCAGTTTTTAAGACGTTACTAATGGCATCACTATCCTCAGCAAACAGAGCTGACTCAGAGGCGTTGATGATAATATTGCCGCCGTTACCGGCGCTGCTAGTGAAGGCCCGTAGGTCGGAGCGATCGCGGGCTTCAAAGGTGGCGGCATTGATGATGATATTGCCCGCGTTGCCGGTACCGTCATTGTTGACAATGATGTCGGAATTATTGAGCATCTGAAAGGTGCCCGTGGTGATGTTGACGGTGCCACCGTCACCGGAAGCGCTGTCATTGACGCGGCTGAAGAGCTTGCTATTCTCTAAGAGAACAGACTCCGTAGCGGTGATCAAAACATCTCCAGCATCGCCTTGCCCACGGGTGCTGGCAATTAATTCCGAGTCCTCCAATAGCTGTAGCGTGCCTGTCATAATTTGAACCGTACCGCCAACGCCAACGCCATTCTTGAGAACGGTGCTGATGGCATCGCTATCGCTAGCGAACACAGCAGATTCAGAAGCATTCAGAATGATGCTGCCCCCGTTCCCCCTTCCTTGAGTAAGGGCTTCTAAGTTTGAGCGATCGCGCGCTTCAAAGGTGGTGACGTTAATAGTAATGCTGCCAGCATTGCCCGTGCCTTCTGTATTCACCGTCAGATCTGAATCATTGAGCAGCTGCAGGCTGCCCGTGGTGATTTGAATATTGCCGCCTTCGCCAACGGCATCGGCTTCATTGACGCGGCTACCGATATCGCTATTGTTTAATAGAACCGATTCTGTGGCGGTGATAGTAATGTTCCCCGCATCCCCTTGACCATCGGTGTCAGCAAAGAGTTCCGAATCATTGAGAAGCTCCAGGGTGCCCGTCGTAATCTCAATGGTGCCCCCGTCACCGTTTACCCCGGCCTCAATGTTGATGTTGATGTCGCTGTCTTTGTCGAACACCACTGACTCAGAGGCGTTGATAATTACGCTGCCGCCATCCCCGGTAATGGTGCTCCCCTCGTCGGGGCTTTCGATAAATGCCCTCAGGTCTGAGCGATCGCGCACCTCAACGGCAGAAGCGGTAATGAGAATGTTGCCCGCACTGCCACTGCCGCTGCTGTTGACGCGGAGGTCTGTATCATCCACAATCTCCAGCGTTTCAGTCGTGATTTCGATGGTGCCAGCATCGCCAACGGCTCCGTCATTTGAGCTGCTAAAGAAATCGCTGTTGCTTAAGCGGATGGACTCAGTCGCTGAGAGCTGGACGTTGCCAGCATTGCCCTGGCCGTTAGTAGCAGTCCGCAGGTTCGAGCCCTCTAGAAGTTCGAGGGTGCCTGTCGTAATCGTAATATTGCCAGCGTTACCTACCGCGTTAGGGCCGACGGTGCTGTTGATGTCGCTATTGCCAGTAAAGACAACAGATTCCGCGGTGGTAATGGTGATATTACCTGCAGTGCCTGTCCCGTCACGGGGGATACGGGTGCTCAAAAATGAACCATCAAGCACCTCTAGGGTCGCAGCCGAAATCTCGATATTGCCACCGGTACCGGTGCCGTTAGCCTCGCTGACAACTTCTATGCCGTCGAAGGTAATGCCATTCTGTGCCAGCAGCACGATGTCTCCAGCGCTGCCTGTGCCAGGTGTAGATAGGCTAATATCCCCGGTGGCGCTAATACTGTCACGGGCATCCACAACCAGTGCCTCACCACCCACCGTCGACGGTATCGTGACGGAGCCCAAGGTAATGGTGCCCCCCGGTAGCGCGGCATCGGGCTCAAACTGATTCGTAATCAGCACTTGGCCATCGGTTGCTGTTGTGATGCCGCCAATCGAGATGTCCGCGCTCGTGGCGGTAGTCGCGGTATCGGGTACAACCCCTCCATATCCCGCCGCGTCGCCCGCTAGTCCCAATGGTCCTAACGCCAGGGTGCCCGCACGAATATCCAGGGTGGGTCGAGTTTGCCCGTTCACCGCAACAGTCGAGCCATCGGATAATGCCACGGTCTCCACGAGCCCATTGACCGGGTCCGCCCCGGTAATCTCAATGGTCCCCGGCACCGTGACACTACCCCCCGCAAAAATGTGCAGAGATGCGCCACTGTAGCTGTCGAAGGTGACATCCCCCGCCACCCGCAGCACTGGGTCGTTGGGGCTGGTCAGTGCTCCTAGTGCTCCGGTGTTGGTCTCAATGCGAAAGTTGCCCCCGCTCCAATAGTGGGCATCGCCGATGACTGGAGCCGTCGACCGTAAGGTCAAATCTCTCCCCGCCATCAAGCCACTATTAGGATGGCTTAGGGCGAAGATGTCGATGGCGCGATCGCCTTGGAGGACCATAGCCCCACCGGACTCTGCCATAAACGGTGCGGCCACCGTATCGCGAATCTGTAGCCGGTCAGTGGCCCGGAGGGTCAACCCATCCCCGGCAACAAGCTGCCCCTGCAGGTCTAAGACATCGGCACTCAAGGTGAGGTCTCGACCGGTGGCGATCGCCCCACGATTGATGAGGGTAGAGCCTGGTGATATGGGGCCATACTGCAGGCCGAGGGGAACGCTGACGGTTAGCAGCTCACTGGCATCTGGGGCAGCCGCATCAAACTCGGTTCCGTCGGCAAAGATGATGCTTGATGCCGTGCTGCCAACAAAGGAGCCTTCAATGGCAAGGCTGCTATTTTCCCCGAAGATAATGCCGTTGGGGTTGAGGAAGAACAGATCCGCAGCGCCATCAACGCCAAGGGTGCCAAAGAGGCTTGATGGGGTGCTGCCGGTGACGCGGCTAAAGATTTGTTCTAGTCCGGCAGGGCTAAAGAAAAATGCGCCGCGCCCCTCTGCCACATTGAACGCCTCAAAGCTGTGGAAGAGGTTCTGCCCTCGCCTTGCCCCACCCACAATGCGGTCATTGGGGGTGCCATTGACGTCTCGGATAACCCGCGATCGCTCTTCCCCGAGGGTGTCATCCGGCACAATCAAACTTTGCCCCAACATTGGCAGCGGCACCACAGCTACCCCAAACGCCACCAGCACCCCAAAACTCGCCCGACTGACACCCATCACAACCCCAAATAGAAGACAACCTAAACACGACGCCTCAAAGCCCCTCAGCCCAGCACCCTGGCCCAAAACGCCGTTTGCCAGCTCAACAAACCAAATTGCTTTCCCC
>JBARYO010000303.1:0-2010 GCA_049647905.1 Elainellaceae cyanobacterium
TATCGCTGTCAACCAAGGGCAGCGTCACTGCCTGAATCGCTGGGTCGCCGTTTTGCACCTGGACGGTCGTCTGGGGGTTAAAAGGCAGTGGTAGCACCGCATCTCCCTGCTGCACTATCAGATTGCCCTGAAGATCAAACCACTGTAGGGCTTGCTGCTGGCGACGCAGGTCCGCGATCGATAAATCGTCTTCTACGTCGATCTGGTCACCTTCAAGCTCGGCGGTAGCCGCGACGCTCTGCCCAAAAATAGTAAGGCGATCGGTTAACTGCTGGTGCAAATTGCGCCAAAATACCAACCGCACGACCCCGGCAAAACCCCCTAACACCAGAGCAAACACGATCAGATTAGAAATTAAGAGGCGCGAACGAATAGATCGAAACATGGCTATTCTAAGCGGTAGCCTACGCCATAAATATTTTTGATGACGCTGCTTGAACTACCTGTAGCCTTTATCTTGCTGCGCAGGTTAGCGATGTGGGTTTTGATTGTGCCTTCCCCAGCATCTTGATCAAACTCCCAGAGCTTGTCCATCAAGATTGAGCGGCTGACGACCTGACGAGGGTGGCGGAGGAAATATTCTAAGATAGTGTATTCCTTAGGGGTTAGGTTGAGTAGCACTGTGTCAACAGTCACCGTCTGGGCCGCAGGATCGAGGTCAAACTCGCCGTATTTGAGGTGAGGTGATATAGACTCGTGGCTCCGACGCGACATTGCGCGGATGCGAGCTGCAAGTTCCGCCAGGGAAAACGGTTTAACAAGATAGTCATCCGCTCCGGCATCCAAGCCAGAAATCTTGTCCTGCGTCGTATCTTTAGCGGTGAGCATTAAGATCCAAGCCGAGGATTGTGCCTGACGCAGGCGCTGACAGAGGCTAATGCCATCTAGCTTAGGTAACATTAGATCCAGTAAAATCAGGTCATAGTCGCCGCTGCTGGCGTAGCTCCACCCTTCCAAACCATCTTGGGCAATTTCTACGACGTGGTGCTGATGACGCAAATCCTTAGCGAGGGGAGCAGCAATCCGCTGGTCATCTTCTACGATCAAGATTTTCATAGTTCCCTTCTTGCTCAAATCATGCTGCTCAACTCAGTCATCAAATTGACACAGGATTAACACTTCGCCAACACAGCCGTTCTCTAAAGTCGTTCCTGTTGCTTTGCAAAAGGGTGATGAACAAACTACTGATTGGAACGGGCCTGTTTTTGGGATCGACCATTGGTAGCTATTTTCCTATTTTGTGGGGCGGTAGCCTGTTTTCATTGGCGTCCATTTTCTTTGGGACAGTAGGCGGTATCGCTGGCGTCATCATTGGCTATCGCGTCTCGAGATACTTCGGTTTCATTTGACTATTGTTATCGCCGCCGCTGCAGGTCATAAATCACTTTGTCTAGATACCACGCTTCATCGTGGCCAGGAGAGTGCTGCTTTTCTAGCGCCAGCAGTCGGTCAGCCGTTTGGTCCTGACCATGCAGCAACAGGTGCAGCTCTTGTCTAAGTTTCCTGGTCTTAGAGCCAGAGAGAGGAGCAAACCATCGAGATAAGGAAATAGTCACGGGTCCAACTCAGGTGTACAAGTTTTATGGTTCCACTGTAGCCATCCGGTATGACAATACTGCGTCAACGCCATGTCATATATAGCAGTCGCCGCATCGGTTAGGACAAATGTGCGTTCTAGACCCCGCGCGGAGCATGGGGTCTAGAACGTTTCACCGTACTCTATCGCTCAACGGGCGCTATATATCGAACCATGCTGTTTTACAAGCTTGACTTAAAAGCTGAATTGACCTTCTCGCCTCAAATTATGTAAAACCGGCACGGGCTTGACACAGCATTGACATATAGCATTCTTATAGTAATTGCATTGGTTCAAGGAGCTTAGCCAAATGTCTACCTATTCCACAAGATGGTTTTGGCAAATTGCCATTTTTGTACTGGTATTACTTGCACTAAATTTCTTTTTTAAGTTGCACATTGCAATTCTCAGCAGCTTAGCGCTAACCCTTGTGC
>JBARYO010000304.1:0-5913 GCA_049647905.1 Elainellaceae cyanobacterium
GAATCAAGGCGTAGGCATGGCGGCGATCGCTGGCCCGCGCCAAAATCGTCAGGTGGGGGAAATGCTTTTGCACTAGGTCCACTGTCTTCAGTGCCCGATCAGGATCATCAATGGCAACGACAAACAGCTTGGCATGCTCCGCCCCCGCCGCATGCAGCAGGTCCACGCGAGAGGAATCACCGTAAAACACCTTGTGGCCAAAGCGCCGCAGCAGTTCGATGTGGGATGCATCGTGGTCAAGGACGGTGGCCTCAAAACCGTTGGCGATCAGCAACCGCCCCACGATTTGGCCAAAGCGCCCGAAGCCAGCAATGATCACCGGGGTCTCGCCATCGTCAATCGTATCGGCCTCTTTCTCAACCCTAGGCGCTCGAAATCGAGGCTGAATCACCCGCTCGTTGACGATTAGCACTAGGGGCGTCAGGGCCATAGACAGCGCCACCACCACCACTAGCGGCGCGGTAATGTTGGCCGGCAGCACCCGATTCTGCTCGGCAAAGGAAAATAGCACAAAGCCAAATTCTCCCCCTTGGGCCAGGGCCAGGGCAAACAGAGCATTGGAGCTGGGAGTAAGACGAAACCCGCGCCCCAGGACGAACAGAATTACCGCTTTGATTGCCATCAGCCCAGCAACTAGGCCCAAAATCAGCAGCGGTTGCTGGAACAGAATATTGAAGTTGATGCTGGCCCCTACGGAGATAAAGAACAGCCCCAGCAGCAGCCCCTTGAATGGCTCAATGTTGGTCTCCAGCTCGTGGCGATATTCGTTTTCCGCCAGCACCACCCCCGCGACAAAGGTGCCCAGAGCTGGCGATAGGCCCACCAGCTGCATCAGCAGCGTAATGCCGATGACCAGCAGCAGGGCCGTCGCCGTAAAAATCTCCCGCAGCCGCGTATCGGCAATGAAGCGAAACACCGGGCGCATCAGAAACCGCCCCGCCACGATGATGCCCCCTACTACACCCATGACCAACAGGGTTTGCTGCCACCCCGGCCTTGAGGCTCCCTCCTGGGCCGCCACCAGAATTATTGACCCTTGGGCGGCCTGGGCCTCGGTTGGCGCCAGCAGCGGCAGCAGCGCCAGCATGGGAATCACCGCAATGTCTTGAAACAGCAGCACCGAGAAGGCAGACTGCCCCGCCTCGGTCTTCAGCATGCCTTTTTCTTCCAGGGTCTGCAGCACGATGGCCGTCGAGGAGAGGGCAAAGATCATCCCCACCGCCAAGGCCATGGGCCACGCCAGGCCAAACAGCAGCGCCGCACCGGCGATCGCCCCCGTGGTGAGCGCCACCTGCAGCCCCCCTAGTCCTAAAATCGGCCCCCGCATCCGCCACAGCAGCGAGGGCTGCAGCTCTAGGCCAATGATGAACAGCATCAGCACCACGCCAAACTCAGCGAAGTGCATTACATCTTCCTGCTGCCCACCCCCCACCAAACCCAGCACAAACGGCCCAATGATTACCCCAGCAATCAGATAGCCCAGCACGGAGCCTAGCCCCAACCGCTTAGCCACTGGCACCGACAGCACGGCAGCGAGTAAATAGATAAAAGCTTGAAAGAAAAAGCTATCGCTATGCATGGGGCACCTCTGAAGCATCCGTTGTGTCTACCGTAAGGCTGCTTTGACAGACCTCTTGGTCGATGGCGTAGTTAGCGGCTAGCGCCTCCCAATCCATGGTGCGATCGCGCAAGGCGGTGATGAAACTGCGGTAGCGATCGGCATGGGGAGTTATATGGTCCATCTCCTGGAGCTGATGGGTGCCGTAGACGACAAACGGCGGCAGGTATTCCATGCCACACAGCCGCGCCGTCTGCTCGAAGGGGGTCAGCAGCTCGCGAATGCTGTAGTAGTTATAGCCCTGGCGGCAGTAGGCGGCTTTGGTGCCCCCTGCGGTGATAGCAGAGAAACATTTTTTGCCCTGTAGCGCGGTGCCCTCATGGCCAAAGGCAAAGCCATACTCCAGCACCAAATCCTGCCACTCCTTGAGGATAGCGGGGCTGCTGTACCAGTAGAGGGGATGCTGGAATACGATAATGTCGTGCTCTACGAGAAGCTGCTGTTCTCGCTTGACGTCAATTAGAAACCGAGGGTAGGTCTCGTAGAGATCGTGGACGGTGACCTGCTCCAAATCTTGAACCGCATCCACCAGCTGGCGGTTAATCCGAGATTTTTCTAGCGCTGGATGGGCGAATAAAATCAGAATGCGCAGGGGAGTCATAGGTTGAGTAGGTCGCAGTATATTATATTTTGTCAGAATCGAGACAAGGGGTCTGTTTTTTGCGCGGTGCAGCATCCCGCCACCCCTCAGATTCGCCTCGGCAGCGATAACCGCCGCATGAGATCCTTCGCCTGCCGCGAGACTAGGGGGCTGGGGTCATTTTGCATCTGCGGCAGCAAAGACTTGAGTACCGCAGGCGAAGCGAACTCCAGATAGCGCAGGACGGCCTCCCGCACAAATCCTGTCGGATGCCGTAGTCCCCACATGACTTGATCTGAGTTGAGGCTCCAGCGGGCATCGCTGGCGAGGTGGTAGCAGCAGGCTACCGGCCAGTCAGAAAGAAACGCCCGCAAATCGAGCAGCTGGCGCAATCGGGCGCTGGCAGTCTGGGGCTGATATGGGACCAAGCTTGCTAAAGCTTGCAGGTGGTCTAAGGTGGAGCGGTGGGGATCAAGCACTGTCAACAACGTCTGCTTTACCGACAGGTCGACCGTATTATCCAGAATCTCCAGCCCTCGGGCAATGCTATCCGAGGATTGGGACCGGAGGTTAAACGCGGCGGCGCTGATGGTGTCGCTGGTGTAGAGAAACTGCATGAGCAGAAAGAGCCGACCCACCGCATCAATACGCTGATCTTTGAGCGATCGCCGCAGCAGTTCGGCGGTGGCATGTTCCTTCCAGCTGGCGTCTTGGGCTTTAATATCCAGCTCGCCAGCGTAGATTTGAGCGATGAAGTACAGCTCTTGCTCAATTAGCGTCTC
Source organism: Elainellaceae cyanobacterium (assembly GCA_049647905.1). Classification (GTDB taxonomy): domain Bacteria; phylum Cyanobacteriota; class Cyanobacteriia; order CAKZMO01; family CAKZMO01; genus JBCCAG01. The sequence goes on from JBARYO010000304.1 coordinate 2,981, forward strand.
AATGCCCCGCCGCCCCAGGTAGTCGTTGAGCGCCTCAATGCCATCCTCCTTAGACAACAGCAGTAGCGATCGCAGCAGGTTGCGGCGCTCTTTGCCCCACACCACAACCACGTTTTCGACCATTTCCTGCAGGGCATTGTCACTGCCAATTTGCCCCAAAATCCGCCAAGCACTGGCGCGTACGTTGGCAGGTCTATAGGCGTCTGTGCCGATGGTGACCAACATCGGTACAGCATCGTTTCCCAATTCGACAAAAGCCCCCATTGCGGCTTTGCGGGTGGAGGGATAGGCCAACGCCCGCACAAGCGAGGGGTAAAACTCCTTCAGGTTGACCGCTGCAATAGTTTCTAGGATGGCGGCGCGGACCCGCAAAGAGCGATCCCGCAGCAGTCCAGGAATATGAATGCGCAGCGACTGCAGGTAGAGGGCGTCTCTTAGCGCGCGGCAGCTGCTGACCCGCTCTAGCTCTTCATCCCGGTCTGTGAGCATTCGCCGCAAAACGGCGGTAGATTCGGCCTGCTGACGGGCATTTCCGCGCCGCAGCATCAAGGCTGCCGCCGTCGCCCGCACGCTGGGATGGACCTCGGGCTGTAGGTAGGTGTGCAGTTCGCTGACGTCTGGGTGGTCATCAATCAGCCAAACGTAGCGCAGGGCCAAGGTCAAGACCTCGGGCAGCGGCCCTTGGGAAATCAGCGCCGACACATTCTCAATGTACTCCCGTCGTGGGTAGCGCAGCATCACCTCCAGACTCTGCTGCTGCAGGGATGCCGGTAGTTCCGTCAGCTGAGGCGCTAACACGTTACCCGCCTGCCTCGGGTCTAGGTTGGCCAACAGGTCAATGCAGGAGGCCCGCTTGTGCACGTCCACAGCAGGATTTTCGATGGTCTCAACGATGGCTTGCTTAAAGGTGCGGGTATCCATGTCGCGGGTCGCCACCAGCTGGCCCCGCTCGGCGCTCAGCACCAGTAGCTCCAGGTAGCGATCGCGCAAAACCCGTACCGCCAGCAGCCAAACGAGGCCCAGAACCATCATTTGCGCTAGAAATACGAATGTTTGAACTTCAGCCAAAAAGCTTTCCTCAGCGTTGGGAAATAGCTGGTGGCAGAGCCAAATTGTGGCCAAAATACCGACGCCAGTGAGACCGATGGCAATGGGTTCAGCCAGCCCTCGCACCTGCTCCTGCACATGGTTACGGTTGAGGGCTGGGATCGGTTGGAAGATGACAGGGCCAGTGGAAGCAATGAGGGTATAGCGCAGCAGCTCATCGACAAATTTGAGAATGATGACGCCGATGAATATAGGCACAAGACCGATGAGCGTCAAACCACTCCAGCTCACAATGAGAATGGGCAATATAGCGCTGACTGTAAACACCCCTAGCCGCTCAATGGCGCGGCTGGAGATAAACCACTGGGTCAGCACCTCGAAGATGCCCAGCGTGCCGCTGAAGAGGGCAATAAAATCGGCAATACTCCCCTCTTGGTCAGCTAATCGCTGCTCCAGCTGACTCAGGTACTCCAGATCGATGATCAACAGCAGCACCTGGGACATGACAAAAAAGATCACGACCCAGATGACGTATTTCTGAAACGGCCCCTGCAGCCGCTGCCCCTGCAGCCGCTGATCCGCAGAATCGGTCTGCCCCGTAGGGGTTCGTCGCTCTAGATTTGGGAAAAAGTCGCGATAGGCTGAGCTAATATAAGCCAAAATAACAGCGCCGATCAGCAGCATGATACAAGCCACCAGCAGCACGTTTTCCAAGCCAATGAGCTGACGTAGCCCAGGCAGCGAGAAGCCGCTAACGATGTCTGCCATCAGGATGCCGCTGCTGACGATGGGGAAGGTGCGCTTGATTTCCCGAATATTAAACAGTTGGTTGGACGTGATGGAGGTATTGAGTTCGTTGAGGGTATAGATGGCCTCTAGCCACAGCCGGATTAGAAAAATGCCGTAGCTAAAGAGAATAACCCCCTTGACCTCCAGCCAAAATAGAAAGATGGGGAACGCCATCAACAGCGGGATTAAGGCGATCACCCGCCTGAGGGGCAGGATGCGCTGCAGTTGAGTATACAAGACCCCAAGCCCAGTTCCCATGACGGCGCTGGCGATGTAGACCCAGGGCAGCACATTGGCGCTGTACTCCCCCAAAAAAAGCCCCCCTGCCGTGAACTCGAACCACAAAATGCCGATGGATGAGAAGAGGTAAAAAGCCAGCAAGAGCAGCGTGCGTGGTGCTTCCTCCGGTCGGAGATTGAGCCAGCGGAGCCAGCGCTGGGACCGCGTTTTGGCAGAGGTCAGTTGAATCATGTCGGACTAACACATGGGGTAGGCAAAGGCGCACCCCTGGGGATGGAGGGCAGAGCACATGGGGTGTAGGTTACCCTGCTAATGGCGTACAGCGCTAGCTCTCCGTACTTGACTCGCCATGGCCGTAATTTCAATTCGCCCCGAAGGACTCTACTGCAAAGCCGGAAATTTTTACATTGATCCCTGGCGTGCCGTAGATTGTGCGCTGATTACCCATGCCCATGCCGACCATGCCCGCTCGGGATCCCAGCGCTATTTTGCGACGCCTCAGTCTGAACGGATCTTGCGCAAGCGACTGGGACCAGAAATTCAGTTTGAGGGGGTGACCTACGGCGATCGCCTCCAGCTAGGAGAGGCAGTGGTTTCGTTTCATCCGGCGGGCCATGTGCTGGGGTCGGCCCAGATTCGGGTGGAGGTTGACGGAGAGGTTTGGGTGATCTCGGGGGACTACAAACGGGATGCCGATCCCACCTGTACCCCATTTGAGCCTGTCCCCTGTAATACCTTCATTACAGAGGCCACATTTGGCTTGCCCATCTACCGCTGGCAGTCCGGAGCCGCCATCGCCCAGCAGATCTACGACTGGTGGCAGCAGGCCCCAGAGCGGCCATCCCTCCTGTTTTGCT
>JBARYO010000305.1:0-1617 GCA_049647905.1 Elainellaceae cyanobacterium
CAGCACAAAGGCAGACCCCGCCCCCCAAGCCAAAAGATTTGAGGCCGTCGGCATCGTGGCGGACTGGCGGCGATGCGCCAGCTGTGTCTTTGGCAGATCTATCTTTGGCGTCCCTACAGTGGGCTCACAAACAGGCTCACCAGTCTCGGCCTCAGAGCCCGGCTCAAAGCGACGGTCAGAACCTTGCACTACCCGCTCGGCTTCCAATCGAGCTAGACGCGCTTCAACCTGCTCAAGCCGCTGCTTCACGTCGTCTAGTTCGCCCACGGCTTAACCCTAAAGCTACGTCAACAGGTCTAGCTTAGACGCACAGTCTGCAGCGGCTATCTCACGCAGTGATGCCTGATATTTTGTCACAGACGACTCACTGATCGAGAACCACCCCCGTGGGGGCTATGGCACAAGGCCGGTAGCATTGCTCTACAGCGCTACATTGCAGAGGGATAAACCTCATCAGCCACAAAGACGGGCTTTTCGGTGTATTCGGCATCGATCTGCTCTTGAACAGAAAGATCCCAATCCAAGTCATAGTCCGTTTCAAAATCGGCCTTGATGTAAGGGCGCAAGACACCAGTAACGGTTACTTTCTCACCGTCTTGAGCCTGTGGAGCTGGCGCGTCAGCGATAACAAGCAAATCGTCGCTGCCAAATAGCTCTTCTTCATCAATTGAGAAGGTGGTTGGCGAGAATTTGTTTTCGATTTCTCCAGCGATCGCAATCCTCTGGTTGTAGTACTGCTCAGGGTTGCTGGTCAGGTCACCGGGATCGGGGGACAGTGCGATCGACTGGGCAACGATCACGGGGCGGTCTTCGTAATCCACATAGAGTTCAGGGTCTAGGACAACACCATAAGCCTCTTCAAACTCGGCGATAACGAGCTGCTGCACTTCTCCAGTCACCTGTACCGGCGTGTCGTCTCCTTCCGCCAGTACGAAAGGCTCCTCCGATGCATTGATCACCAGAATGTCTTCACCGCCAAAAAACTGATCGTCTTCAAGCAAGAAGGACACATCATCGACAGTTTCCGCCACTTCTGAGCGAATCGAGACCGATTCACCAATCAGCCCTTCAGCCCCGTCAGACAGTTCTTCAGACGTCACGTTCTCAGCAGCCTTTTCCGGCGTCGTTGTTTCTGCTGTCGGCTCTGAACAAGCTGACAGCAGAGTCGTTGACGTGGCAAAAGCTAAGCTGATGGCAGCGATGCGTCCTAATCGGTTTTTAAATACGTTGACCATTGAAAACAGCTTCTCAAACTACATTGAAGTTAGACAGTAGCAACTTCCTCAATAAATTTTTCTCTGTCATAAGGGTGAGAATGTAGCCCAAATCACTAACGGCCAACGCATCTTGTGTCATCTCATATAGCGTGGTAAAGGCGCTTATGCGTCCGGCCTGGCCTCCGGCATCATGCACTTATCCGAGTCGCATCCTGCAGGCCCGGCCTCCATGCGCTCACCCAGATCATAGCGGGTCAGCGCCTTGTGGAAGTCGTTTACCCCACGCCGCTCTATCACCGCTTGGGTGAGCTGCTCGTATGTTGCTTTGTCGATGGGCTCAAAGGGCAAGCGAGGGAAGGTCTGGTGGTCGTCAAACCGGGCCAGCAGCGCTGCCGACATA
>JBARYO010000306.1:0-2489 GCA_049647905.1 Elainellaceae cyanobacterium
GGCTATTCTCCGGGTTGCGATCGCCCTTGTAGATGTACCAGTCACTCATGGCTAGCATCCTTAGCTGTTTGTTCCACCTGATTGTTGTCCTCCATCTCCGGCAAAACCGCCCCCAAATCTGGCTCCACGCAAATCGTACACAGTAGATGGATTTTGTGGGGCGCGATCGCCAAATTTATCGGGCGTTGAGCCGGTTGCTTTAGGGCTAGAAGATACATCTTGCGTACTCGGTGAAGCAGGTCTTAGCTTCGGGTTCTCCAGCAGTAGCGAAATGCAGCGATTGGCATGGAGAGGATCCTGCACGGGAGCACTTTGTCGAAGCTCTTTCACCTGTTGAGGCAGATCATGGGTCAAGCACGCGCACATTGTCTTCAATAGAATATCCTTTGCCTCTACCTCGCAGTCTCCATTACGGAGCCAGACAGCAGCAGGTGTCCCTGTTTTAATCATTTTCAACAAAACGCTTTTTGTCGGAACCGTCGAGGACCAGTGACCGAAGAACTGCTCTAGTTTGAGGTCTTTCTTTTGGGTGCTCGGTGTCCATTTTGCCGCTGTTGCCTGATTACTGGAGCAATTCCACCGCTGGACCCATCTAGGCTCTGCATGTACATACTTAGGATCTAAGCGTTCTGAGCAACGGATTACAGCACAGTACTCTGTGCCAATTCTTTCGATATCCTCCTCGTCCTCCTCCTCCTCCTCGCCGTAAAGTGGCCACTGATCTAAAGACTGCGGACAGAAGCGGGGTGACTCATCAAATAGCTCGCTGAGCCATGCCAACGGCAGAAACACATCAATCTTGAGCTGATTCAGTAGTGCAATATCACCACGACTCTTCAGAAGTAGGCCAGATTGCTGAAGATAGTTCCTGAGCAACTCTGGCAGGGTTTTTCGAGTCGCTCCATTATCAAATTTGTCAGGATTTTCGAGCGAAGTGCTTCCTTGGCCAGTTGCATAGTCATAGCGGTCAGGATCTGGAATGAATACGGCTTTGACGGAATAACTTTCAGTTTGAATGTCCTGAGGAATGACATTGATGTGAACCATAAGGTGAGGCGCTGTCGTACTTGTACGAGCTGTAGTCAGTTCTTCGACGTAACTCTGGGCGAGCAAGCGCATAGACTCAAGGACAGCTTGATAATCACTATTCAACTTTTGGCTTAACCAGCGTCTGAGCAGTTCTTGCAAAAGCTGCGGAGCCTGTAACTCGTCAAGGGCTAAACATGCTGCAAACTGCCGTAGCGTACTGTACTCCATATCAGTGGGCATGCGCCGCAGGCTATCCAATAGGTCTTGCGGCGTCTCTGGGTTGATAGGAAACTGGCGGCGATCGCGGCGGCAAATTTGATAGGCCTGTCGAATGCTACCTTCAGCCTGCTCCCATGCCGATGAGAGGAACCTCAGTAAGTCGCTAGTATCCAGAGCAGGTGCGAGCAGTTCATAGGGAATCATATAAGCCGCTTCAGCCGCTTCGCGCTCCTGCTCAACGGCCACCACCATCCCCACTACACCCTTCAGCTCCTTATCCCATATCGGCGCACCACTAAATCCAGGCTCAATGTTAAACCCCTGATTACTCTCGCTCCTGACTACTATCCGACGCGTGACCAGACCAGCATCGATGATTCCATCTGCAGGGAGCCCATCTTCCTTATGGCCACTTGGAAATCCCAGAACATGGAAGTGATGTCCTGAGTAATGCTCATCGGGAGCAAACTGGGCAGGCCGAACGCCAGCAGGAAGCGCACCGTCAAGCCTTAGGCCAGCAATATCGCCTTGGGTGAGCGTAGAATTGACTGGCTCCCAAAAGACAACCTGTGCATCGAAGTAAACCCCAGGCGCAATGAAGGGGAAATCGAGTTTAACAGTGAGGGAGTCTGGAACTGAATCGCTGTTTCTGGGAATGTCAAGCGCTACGGTCACAACATGGGCACAGGTCAGCACATAGCTATCTGCGGCCAGGAACCCGGTCCCAACGGCGAGGTCTCCTTTGTAGATACGGGCGATCGCGGCGTTGTAGCGGTCCTGCTGGTCTCTATCGGGAAGCATCTAATCGGTCTATTAATCCTTTTGCCGCCACTTAAGCGTAACCTCAAAATTTACATCCCCTCCAACCGAAGAGAAAATGACCCCGGCTTCAACGCTGAGCGTCAGGCCAAATTTGAGCTCTACCTCTTGAGCCGGTGTGGTCAAACCTGATTTGAACTTCTCCAGCACGGTTGATGCCACCGGCTGAACCTTTTCCAGCATCGCCTCAAAGTTCTTCTCAGCCTCGTAGACAGTCCCTGTTACATCGACGTCGGCGGCCAAGCCAATCGCGCTGTCGTCCCTGGGCCTGGGGACTTCAACAAGAAACTCGGTGCCGTCTTCTAAATGGAACTGAGCAAGCGCTCGATTATCCATATTTCAATTTAGAGTGAATGTCAAACGCACTCTAGCACTTGATTTCAGAGAGAGATTAAATCTTTAGCTCCTCATAAGGATGTAGC